>NZ_JAMQHY010000035.1:0-74927 GCF_023845705.1 Clostridium sp. ZBS15 | reverse complement strand
ATTTTAGCATTCCTAAGTTCAATTATTCAGTCCACTTTGCTTATGCATATATCAACACTCTGCTAAAATATAGCCAAATATAAACAATCCACAATTTTATCCACTTTTTAACATGAAGTTTAAGTGAAGTTGTGGATTGTTTGTTATTATTTGTAAAAGGTGAGGGGATAAAATGAAAGAAAGATGGTTTGTAAAAAATATTAAAGCCGATTATAAGAATATATCTGAAAAATATGGTATTAGTGAATTAATAACTCGATTAATGATAAATAGAAATATTGTAGAAGAAGATATGATAAAAAATTATATAAATCCTATTTATAGTAACTTTCACGATCCATATAAGATGAAGGATATAGAAAAGGCTACTAAAATATTAAAAGAAAAAATAGATTCTAAAGAGAAAATTAGAATAATTGGTGATTATGATGTTGATGGAGTAATAAGTGTTTATATATTATATACAGCGCTTAAAAAATGTGGTGCCAATGTTGATTATGAAATACCTGACAGAATAAAAGATGGTTATGGTATAAATAAAAAAATAATACTTGAAGCTAAGAATGATGAAGTAGATACTTTATTAACATGCGATAATGGAATTTCTGCAATAGAACAGATAAAATATGCTAAAGAGTTAGGTATGACAGTGATAGTAACAGATCATCATGACATTCCTTTTGTTGAAGATGAAAAAGGAGATAGAACTTTTATATCATCAGAAGCAGATTCAATAATTAATCCTAAACAAATTGAGTGCGGATATAAATTTGATAAAATATGTGGTGCTGGTGTGGCATTTAAACTAATTGAAGTTTTATATGAAAAAATTAATATTTCTAAGGAAGAACTTTATAAGCTAATAGAATTTGTTGCCATAGCAACTGTGTGTGATGTTGTAGATTTAATTGATGAAAATAGAATATTTGTTAAAAATGGATTAAAGATGATAAACAATACTACCAATTTAGGATTAAAATATTTAATGAAAGAAACTAAGATGGATGGTAAGGAAATTTCAACTTATCATTTGGGTTTTGTTATAGGACCATGTATAAATGCATCAGGAAGATTAGATTCAGCTAAAAAGGGATTACGATTATTATTATGTGAAAATGAAGAGGAAGCTTTGAGTTTAGCAAAAGAGTTAGTTGAATTAAATGATGAAAGAAAAAGCATGACTAGGGATGGTGTGGAAAGAGCTGTAGAAATTATAGAAGGCAGTACTATGAAAGATGATAAGGTATTTGTTATATATATTCCTGAAGTTCATGAAAGTTTGGCAGGAATAATAGCAGGAAGAATAAGAGAAAGATATAATGTTCCTACAATAATTCTTACAAAAGCGGAAGATGGTGTAAAAGGTTCTGGAAGATCAATAGAAGAATATAATATGTTTGAAGAATTGTTAAAATGTAAGGACTTATTAAATAAGTTTGGGGGGCATCCAATGGCTGCTGGGCTGTCTTTAGAAGAAAGTAATATAGACTTACTTAGAAAAGGACTTAATATAAATACTAAATTAACAGAAGAAGAGCTTATTCCTAAAGTAACAATTGATGTACCTTTGAGATTAGAAAATATTAATTATGATATGATAAATGATTTGGAGATTTTAGAGCCTTTTGGAAAGGGAAATTCCAAACCATTGTTTGGAGCAAAAAATATCAATGCGGTAAAAGCTATGGTACTTGGACAAAATAAAAACGTATTAAAAATAAAATTGAAAACTTCCAATGGAAGAGTAATAGAATCAATTTACTTTGGGGATATTGAAGAATTTGAAGAATATATAACTAAGAAATATAATTATGAAGAACTGCAAAAATTATATGATGGGGAATTTAATTCAATAAATTTAGATCTAATATTTTATCCAAGCATAAATGAATACAATGGAAATATAAACATTCAAATAGTTATACAAAATTATAGATAAATTTGTATTATAAAAATATAAGTGAGTAGTTTTAAGATTAGCAATATTTAAAACACAGCTATTTTACAATTGAAAATGGATAAGTAGAAAAATACATTCCTACTTATCCATCTTTATAATAAAACTAATCACCTATTACCTGACAAACATTTTCTATAAGTGACTCTGTATAAGTGTCATATAAAAAATCTATATAGCTACCATTATCAGAATATTCACTTGTTTGGAAAATTTGATATTGAATATTATTAACTTTGTTGTTAATAGAATCCAATTTGCTTAGGATTTCCTTTAATTTACTTCTATCATCCATAATTAGCACTTCCTTTACCAAATTTTATTCTACCAAATTCTATTCTTAACAGCTTCCTTCTTAAGTTCTTGTCTAAAGTCAGGGTGAGCTATAGCGATTAAGCTATCAACTCTTTCTCTAATGCTTTTTCCACGAAGGTTAGCAACTCCATATTCAGTAACAACATATTGAACATCATTTCTAGAATATGTAATAGCTGCACCCATATAATGACTAGGTACAATACTAGAAATAGTACCATTCTTAGCAGTAGAGTATAGAGCGATTATAGATTTTCCACCAGGACTCATTTGTGCACCAATTCCTGTGTCAGTTTGTCCACCAGTTCCACTGTATTGTTTAAAGCCTAAGCTTTCAGAAGCACATTGACCAGTTAAATCTACAGAAAGAGATGTGTTTATAGATGTCATCTTATTGTTTTTAGCTAAAGTATAAGGATTATTTACATAAGAGCATCTCTTCATTTCAATACAAGGATTATCATCTAAAAAGTCATATAATCTTTGAGAACCGAATGCGAAAGCACCTATGATTTTATTTTTATGAAGAGTTTTCTTACTATTATTAACAACTCCAGCTTCAAATAAATCAACTACACCTTCAGTAATCATTTCAGTGTGTATTCCTAAGTCTTTCTTTGTCATTAATGATTTAGCAACAGCATTTGGAATTCCGCCAATTCCAAGTTGAATAGTAGCACCGTCATCTACTAAGTCTGCGATATATTGACCGATTATAAAATCCTTTTCAGAAGGTTCCTTAGGAGATAATTCTGGTACTTTTTCATTACTTTCATACAAGTAATCTACTTGGCTTATATGAACTGAAGTATCTCCAAATATTCTAGGTAAATTTTTGTTTACTTCGAATATAACTACATCTGCTTTTTCTAAAGAATCTCTTTCATATACAGTAGAAAGTGATAATGAGAAGAAACCATGCTTGTCCATTGGTGTAACAGCACCAACGAATATATTAGGTGTTTTATAATCAAGTCTATTGATACCAGCATATCTAAGATGAGTTGGTATATATGAAACTAAACCTGTTGAATGAGCTTTTCTAGCTGGTCCAGCAAAAAATGTAGATTCATTTACAAAGTGTCCAGCCATACTTGGGTCTGTATGATATTTATAATCTAAAGCACTAAGCATACTAACTACACTTACATTTTCTACTCTGTCTCTTATTTCATGAAGTTTTGACATGAACAAAGTTGCTTCACAAGGTCCTAATGAAGTAACTATTTCATCATTTGATTTTACAAGTGATAAAGCTTTTTCTACAGTTATAGTTTTGTTTTTTAATTGTTCTGAATAATTCATAAAAGTATCCTCCTAGCTAATGAATGTTATTTTATTAACAAATAAATTTATAAAAAAACGTTTGCTTTTGTAGTGTAAAAGTTATCAATATCTTATATAATATTCTTATATTATATTGTTGAATACTATATAATATAAATTTAATAATAACTAATTTTCTAGTAAATATATGATATTGATTAATATGTGTTATTTATATGCTTATATTGTCATAAATAATACAGTTTTTATATTGATAATATAAAAATATAAACCTATAAACAGCAATTAAAGTTTTTATTTAACTTTATAGGTATAATATACTACATTGTTAAATAAAAAACAATACTATTTTCAGAATATTTTCAGAATTTATTTAATATTTAGATATGTTTATGAAATTTTCTGGTTTCTAATAGGAATACTAATCTTTATAAAACTCCATAATGAAAGGCACAAAAGAAATTATAGAATTTTTAAACTTTAAAAAATTGAGATAAGTAAGAATGACATAGAAATTAGTTGATAATTGAAAGCCAGGAGTAGAGAGTAAAAGAAAAAATCTTTGATAAAATTCTAAAATATATATTTTTAGAAAACTTTTAAATTTGAAACGAAACTCTGAACTCTCAACTTTCAATTTTCAACTAATAAATGTGGTCTAGACACTTTTTTATAGAAGTGTTAAATAGTTATAGATTATTTTCATATTGTTTTACCATTCTTTTAACCATTTCTCCACCAACACTTCCGCATTGTTTTGAACTTAGGTCTCCATTATATTCTTTAAATGGTACACCCATTTCATTAGCAACTTCATTTTTGAATTGTGCTAACTTCCCTTTAGCTTCTGGAACTATAGGATTATTATATCCGCTGTTATTATTCATATTTATCACCTCCTTTATGTCTATAGCTTGTGTAAAAAATCCGATTTTATAATATATAAATTACGGTAAATAAGGATTTGATTAGTACATACAAATAAAAAATAGAAGATGAAATATTTTATTTAAAGGCTCTGTTTTAAATGCATATATCAGCACTCTGCTAAAATATAGGCTATTTAAAAGAATTAATTTAAAATATTTCTGATGAATTATAAACAATAAGTGTATTTTTATGGTGACTAATAGGAATTAATAGTTATAATGTATAAGTAGAATTATTATAATTAAAAAGTATTATATAGAATAATGTGATTTTAAAAAGATCATGTAATATAGATTAGAAAGAACTTCAACAAACAAATAGTGGCTTAGCTACTTTTGTTCTTAGTAATAATGAAAGGATGAGTTTTGGTGTATAAATATAAAGTAATAATGACAGGTGGAGGTACTGCGGGGCATGTAACACCTAATTTAGCTTTAGTACCAGCACTTAAAGAAAATGGATTTGAAGTTAAATATATTGGAAGTAAAAATGGGATAGAAAAAGAAATAATTAAAAATAATAATATTCCATATTTTCAGATATCATCAGGAAAGTTAAGACGATATTTTGATTTAAAAAACTTTACTGATCCTTTTAAAGTGTTAAAAGGAATTAAAGATGCAAACAAAATATTAAAGAAGGAAAAGCCAGATGTAGTATTTTCAAAAGGTGGCTTTGTAGCTGTTCCAGTTGTTATAGCTGCACATTTAAGAAAAATACCAGTTGTAGCACATGAATCTGACATGACTCCAGGTCTTGCTAATAAATTAAGTGCACCTTTTTGCAGCAAACTATGTGTAACTTTTAGAGAAAGTCTTAAATTTATAAAAGATAATAAAGGAGTACTCACAGGAAGTCCTATAAGAAATGAAATCTTACATGGAAGTAGAGAAGAAGGCCTAAAGATTTGTGGATTTAAACAAGAAAAAGAAGTGCTTTTAATAATGGGTGGAAGTTTAGGATCTAAAATAATAAATGATCAAATAAGAGGCAATTTAGATTTATTGTTGAGAAATTTTAATATTATTCATATTTGTGGAAAGGGGAATTTAGATAATAATTTTCTAAATAAATCTGGTTATAAACAATTTGAATATGTATCAGAAGAATTACCACATTTAATGAATACAGCTGATTATATAGTATCTAGAGCTGGAGCAAATTCAATATTTGAATTTTTAGCGTTAAGAAAACCAATGCTTTTAGTACCGCTTTCTAAAAAAGCTAGCAGAGGTGATCAAATCTTAAATGCAAATTCATTTAAAAAAGAGGGATATGCTTTAGTGTTAAATGAAGAAGAACTTATAAATGATACATTATGTAATAAGATTCTAGAATTAAAATCTAATAAAAAAACTATAATTAATGCAATGAATAATATGAATGGAAAAAATAGTATTGATTTAATTATAGAAGTGATATTAAAAAGTATTAAAGGATAAAAATATTAATAGGCATAAATATTTTAATGAATAAATTGGATAATTAATCAATTTTAGATAATCAAAACTTGCAAAAAAAATTATGTGATATATAATAAAGTGTGTAAGTTAATTTATAGTACAATTATAATGTACTATAATAATGACTATTTATTGTGTGCTGGAAGGAATGGTGCTATTTATGAAAAAAGTGTCAATCATTTACTGGAGTTGTGGTGGTAGTGTAGAAATACTTGCGAATATGATTGCGGATAGCGCTGAGGAATCTGGAGCAAAGGTAACTTTAAAACATGTTGCTGATGCGACTATTAATGATGTTTTAGAAGCAGATTCTGTAGCATTTGGAAGTCCTGCAATGGACCAAAATAATATAGAAGAACAGGAAATGCAACCATTTATTGATAGTTTAAAGGGTTTATCTATTGATAATAAAAAATGTATTTTGTTTGGGAGTCATGGATGGACAAATGATATGTTTATTAAATTATGGTCTAATACAATGAAATCATATGGATTTAATTGCATTGGAGAATTGGTTGTAAAAGAATTCCCAACAAAAGAAAATTTAGAAAATGCACAATTGCTAGGTAAAAAACTTGCTAAATAATAGTGTTTATTAAGTAAGTCATCAAGACTTACTTTTATAATATAATACATTGTTAAATTTTTAATTTAACATTTTTTTAATAATAGAAAGAAGGGGTCACGCGATGAGAAAAATGAAAACTATGGATGGTAATACTGCAGCAGCTCACGTATCTTATGCGTTCACAGAAGTAACTGCAATATATCCAATAACACCATCATCACCAATGGCAGAACATGTTGATGAATGGGTTGCACAAGGAAGAAAGAATATATTTGGACAAACTGTTAAAGTAATGGAAATGCAATCAGAAGCAGGTGCTGCTGGAGCAGTTCACGGTTCTTTACAAGCTGGAGCATTAACAACTACTTACACAGCTTCACAAGGTTTATTATTAATGATACCAAATATGTACAAGATATCAGGTGAAATGTTACCAGGAGTATTCCACGTTTCAGCTAGAGCTCTAGCTACATCTTCATTAAACATATTTGGAGATCACCAAGACGTTATGGCAGCAAGACAAACTGGATTTGCAATGCTTGCTGAAGGATCAGTTCAAGAAGTTATGGATTTATCAGCAGTAGCACATTTAACTGCTATCAAATCTAGAATACCATTCTTAAACTTCTTTGATGGTTTTAGAACTTCTCACGAAATTCAAAAAATCGAAGTATTAGAATATGATGAGTTAGCTAAATTAGTTGACATGGATTCTGTTAAAGCTTTCAGAGCAAGAGCTTTAAATCCAGATCATCCTGTAACTAGAGGTACAGCTCAAAATGCTGATATTTACTTCCAAGAAAGAGAATCAGTAAATAAATTCTACAATGAGTTACCAGATATGGTTGAAAGCTATATGGCTGAAATCACTAAAATAACTGGTAGAGAATATCATTGTTTCGACTACTATGGTGCTAAAGATGCAGACAGAGTAGTTATAGCAATGGGTTCAGTAACAGATGTAGCTGAAGAAACTGTAGATTACTTAAATGCACATGGACAAAAAGTTGGTCTTGTTAAAGTAAGACTTTACAGACCATTCTCAGTTGAAAAATTAATAGCTGCTATTCCAAGCACTGTTAAGAAAATCGCTGTTTTAGATAAGACTAAAGAACCAGGTGCTGATGGAGAACCATTATACTTAGACATTAGAAATGCATTCTACGGAAAAGAAAATGCTCCTGTTATAATTGGCGGAAGATTTGGTTTAGGATCAAAAGATCCAAATCCAGCTCATATTGCTGCTGTTTATGATAACTTAGCAAAAGCTGAACCAAAGAATGGATTCACTATAGGAATCGTTGATGATATTACAAATACTTCATTAGAAGTAACTGAAGATATAGATGCTACTCCAGAAGGAACTACAGCTTGTAAGTTCTGGGGATTAGGATCAGATGGTACTGTTGGAGCAAACAAGAGTGCTATAAAGATCATTGGAGACCATACAGACATGTATGCTCAAGGATACTTCTTCTATGATTCAAAGAAATCAGGCGGAATTACAGTATCTCACTTAAGATTTGGTAAGAAGGCAATTAAGTCTCCATACTTAATCAACAAAGCAGATTTTGTATCTTGTTCTAATCAATCATACGTTCATAAATATAACGTATTAGAAGGATTAAAACCAGGAGCAACTTTCTTATTAAATACTATCTGGACTCCAGAAGAATTAGAAGAAAAGTTACCTGCTGCATATAAGAGATTTATGGCAAACAACAATATTAAGTTCTATACTTTAAATGCTGTTGCTATAGCTCAAGAAATAGGTCTTGGCGGAAGAATCAACATGATAATGCAATCAGCTTTCTTCAAGTTAGCTAACATTATCCCAGTTGAAGATGCTGTTAAATACTTAAAAGACTCAGTTGTAACTTCTTATGGTAAGAAGGGTGAAAAAGTTGTTAATATGAACAACGCAGCAATCGATAAGGGTGTTGAATCTATCGTTGAAATCAAGATTCCAGAAGCTTGGAAGACTGTTAAAGACGAAGAAGTAGCTCCACTTAAGAATGCTTCAGAATTCGTTAAGAATATAGTTGTTCCAATGAACAGACAAGAAGGAGATTCTCTTCCAGTTTCTGCTTTCGTTGGAATGGAAGATGGTACATTTGAAGCAGGTACTGCAGCATTCGAAAAGAGAGGAATTGCAGTTAATGTTCCTGTATGGGATGCTGAAAAATGTATTCAATGTAACCAATGTTCATTAGTATGTCCACATGCTTCTATAAGACCAATATTATTAAATGAAGCAGAAAAGAATGCTGCACCTGCTGATGCAACAATAGTTGATGCTAAAGCTCTTAAGAGTGAAGAAAAATTATTCTACACTATGGGTGTTGCACCACTAGATTGTTCTGGTTGTGGAAACTGTGCTCAAATTTGTCCTGCTCCAGGAAAAGCATTAGTTATGAAACCACAAGAAAGCCAACACAATCAAATCGAAGTTTGGGATTACTTAGTAGATGAAGTATCAGCTAAAAAGAACCCAATGAACAAAAATACAGTAAAGGGTAGCCAATTTGAGCAACCATTACTTGAATTCTCAGGAGCTTGTGCTGGTTGTGGAGAAACTCCATACGCTAAGCTTATAACTCAATTATTTGGAGATAGAATGATGATCGCTAATGCAACTGGATGTTCATCAATCTGGGGTGGATCTGCACCTTCAACTCCATATACTAAGAATAAAGAAGGACATGGTCCAGCTTGGGCTAACTCATTATTCGAAGATAATGCTGAATATGGATTAGGTATGTTCTTAGGAGTTAGAGCTATAAGAGAAAGAATCCAAGAAAGAGCAGAAGCTGCTATAGCTGCCAATGATCCAGCTAAAGCTGAATTACAAGATTGGTTAGATAACATGAACGAAGGTGCTGGAACTAGAGATAGAGCTACTAAATTAGTTGCTGCTTTAGAAAAATCTGGTACAGAAGCTGCTAAAGAAATTTTAGCTGAAAAAGACTACTTCGTTAAGAGATCTCAATGGATCTTCGGAGGAGACGGTTGGGCTTACGACATCGGATACGGTGGAGTTGACCACGTGCTTGCTTCAGGAGAAGATGTAAATGTATTTGTATTTGATACAGAAGTTTACTCAAACACAGGTGGACAATCTTCTAAATCTACACCAACAGCTGCAATAGCTAAATTTGCTGCTGCAGGTAAGAGAACTAAGAAGAAAGATCTTGGAATGATGGCTATGACTTACGGTTACGTATATGTAGCTCAAATCAATATGGGAGCTGATAGAAATCAAGTTCTTAAAGCTATTGCAGAAGCAGAAGCTTACAAGGGACCATCATTAATCATAGCTTACGCTCCATGTATAAACCATGGAATTAAGCTTGGTATGAGTAACAGCCAATTAGAAGCTAAGAGAGCAACTGAATGTGGATACTGGGCAATGTACAGATTCAATCCAGAATTAAAGGGAACTAAGAACCCATTCACATTAGATTCTAAAGCTCCAACTGCTGACTTTAAAGAATTCTTAATGGGTGAAGTAAGATACGCTTCACTTGCTAAAGCATTCCCAGAAGCTGCAGAAGCATTATTTGAAAAGACTTACACTGATGCAATGGAAAGATTAGAAGGATACAAGAAATTAGCTGAACAATAGAATTATGTTTAGTAAGTTTTAATAAAAAGGGTGACCATAAGAAATGGTCATCCTTTTTTGTGTTTACCCCTGGGGTGTAAAATTTTACAGGTACAAGTTTAAATTGTGCTTAATAATAAAAAATAGCTAAAAAATAAATAATTTTTATTTGGGGTTTTAATTTTAGTCATTTAAGGGTAGAATTAGTATGGAAGAAAGCAACAGTTGTTAGCAAGGAGGATAATTAAATTATGGATAAAGATTTAGAAAAATGTGGATGTGGAGAACACGACACTTGTGGATGCGGTGGACACGATCATGATCATGAAGGTTGTGGATGTGGAGATCACGATCATGAAGGCTGTGGATGCGGATGTGGAGAAGAAGAATCTTTCGTTGTAGATTTAGAAGACGATAACGGAAATGTAGTTTCATGTCCAATTGTTGATGCATTCGAAGTTGAAGGAAAAGAATACGTATTAGCTGAAAATGCTGAAGATGGTTCAATGTATCTTTTTAGAGTTGATGGAGAAGAACTTGTAGTTCCTGACGAAGAAGAATTCGACAGAGTATCAGCTTATTATCAAGAATCAGTAGGATCAGAAGAATAAGTCACATTTAAAAAAATAATACATCAGTGTACATGTATATTTGATCTATTATTTTCTTATATGTTCCTATAATATTTTTATAGACTTTAGTAACATTACTAAAGTCTATTTTATTATTTAGAGAATTAATATTACCTGCACTGCGTTTGGAAAGGGTGTATGGCTAAAAGAACCGACAAATCTAAAGTCGCTTTGACGATTTTTTTAATTTACAACTCAAAGTATTAATGTTATATTTTATTGTATATAATATTAATACTAATGCATAATATGTAATAAATGGGGGAAAGAAAAATGGAACTATCTAAAAAAGCAGAAAATATTAGTCCATCAATTACTTTGGAAATTACAGCAAAAGCAAAGGCATTAAAAAATGAGGGCGTAGATGTGGTTAGTTTTGGAGCAGGAGAACCTGATTTCAATACACCACAAAATATTATCAATGCTGCTATAAAAGCTATGGAGGAAGGTAAAACAAAGTATACTCCAGCAGGTGGAATATTAGAATTAAAAGAAGTTATTTGTGAAAAGTTTAAGAAAGATAATAATTTAGAATATAAACCAAGTCAAATAACTATATCTACAGGTGCAAAACAATGTTTAGCTAATGTATTTATGGCAATTTTAAATCCTGGAGACGAAGTGCTTATTCCCGTACCTTATTGGGTAAGCTACCCTGAACTTGTTAAATTAGCAGATGGAGTCCCCGTTTTTGTAGAGACTATAAAAGAAAACAATTATAAATATACAATAGAAGATTTAGAAAAATGTGTTACTAGTAAGACAAAAGCAATATTATTAAATAGTCCTAATAATCCAACAGGAACTATTTATCATGAAGAAGAACTTAAAGAAATTGCGGATTTTGCTAAAAGACATGATTTATTTATAATTTCAGATGAAATATATGAAAAATTAATATATGATAATGAAGAACATATAAGTATAGCAAGTTTAAATGAAGATTCATATAAAAGAACAATAGTTATAAATGGAGTATCAAAAACATATGCTATGACAGGTTGGAGACTAGGATATGTTGCTGCTGATGAAAAAATAACTAAACTTATGACTAGTATTCAAAGTCATATGACATCAAATGTTAACTCTATAACTCAATATGCTTCAATAGAAGCTCTTACTGGTTCTGAAGAAGAAGTAGATAAGATTGTGAAGGAGTTTGAGAGCAGAAGAAACTTTATGCTAGATAAATTAAGCAAAATAGATGAGCTTTCAATTTTAAGACCGAATGGTGCATTTTATATAATGGTTAATATAGAAAAATATTTAAATACCACTTTTAAAGGGCATAATATAATTAATTCAGTTGAATTTTCAAAGGTACTTTTAGAAGAAGAAAAAGTGGCTGTTATACCAGGTAGTGGATTTGGATTAGAAAATTATATAAGACTATCATATGCAACATCAATGGATATAATAGAAAAGGGGATAGATAGATTATCTATATTCTTAAGTAAAATAAAGTAGATAGATTTTAATATAGTAATATTTAAAAAACCTCTTGTTGAAAACATGGGGTTTTTTTGAAGAAAATTATTATATAGAATCTTTCTAGGCTAAAGGGGTGATAAAATCTAAGATTATAGATGGGTGGAATTAAGAGGTGAGAACTATCAACTCTTAGCTCTTAACTTTAAACTAACAAGCGTGTTTTATAGCAATTATAATTAAGGAGAAAGAATTTGGATATGAAAAAAATTGCAATTTTTGATATAGATTATACAATTACAAAAAAAGAAACACTTATGGAGTTTTTTAAGTATTATATAAAGAAAGATATAAAGGCTATTAGATTTTTACCAAGAGCACTATATTGTGGAATAATGTATTTATTGAAATTTTATGATGAAAAAATGGTGAAAGAGAAGTTCTTAAAGTTTATAGATGGAATAAGTGAAGATGAATTAGATAAAGTTGTTGAAAGTTTTTATACAGAAAAACTAAGCAATCTTTTATATAGTGATGCTATGGATATGATGAAAAAACTTAAATCTGAAGGGTATGATATATATTTAATATCAGCATCGCCTGAATTTTATATAAATAAATTTTATAGTGTTAAAGAAGTGGATAGAGTAATAGGAACTAAATTTAAATTTAGTGATGGAAAGTTCTTAAGGCAAATGGATGGATTTAACTGTAAAGGTGAAGAAAAGGTAAGAAGATTAAAAGAGATACTTAAAGAAGAAAAAATAGATGTGGATTTTAAAGAGTCATATATGTTTTCAGATTCATTATCAGATAAACCACTTTTAGATTTGGTTGGAAAGCCATATCTGATTAATTATAAGAAAAATCATGATATAGAAATATTAAGGTGGAAATAATTTTCGGTATAGAAGGGGCATGTAGTATGGAAGCAATTAATAAATTTTTTGTTGAAAACTCTAAGATAAAAGGAATAAATAGTTTAAAAGATATTGAAACATCAGGAAAAGTGATATATGAAGTTCTAAGAATAATCCATGGAAAGCCATTATTTTTAGAAAATCATTTATTGAGAATGGAGAACTCATTTAAACTTATAAATGTTGATTGTTGTTTAGAAAATTTTAAAATAAGAAAAGATATAGAAAATTTAGTTAGAGAAAATGAGAAATTAGAGGGGAATGTAAAAATCACCTATAATGTAAATGAAAAAGTAATGAGAATATTCTTTATTAATCATTCATATCCAAATGAAAAAATGTATCAAAATGGAGTAAAAACTATTTTATATTTTGGTGAAAGAGATAATCCAAATGCAAAAATAGTTAATTTAAGCTTTAGAGAAAAAGTAAATATTAAAATAAAAGAAAGTAATGCGTATGAGGCTATATTAGTCGATAGAAATGGATATATAACTGAAGGCAGTAAATCAAATATATTTATGATAAAGGATGATGTTTTATTAACATCACCAGTTAAAGCAGTGTTACCTGGAGTAACTAGAGGAGAAATAATAGATATAGCTATTGAAAATGGCATAAAGGTAGAAGAGGTGAATTATAAATACTCTGATATAAAAAAGTTAGATGGTATGTTTATATCAGGAACATCTCCAAAAATATTGCCAATAAATCAAGTTGATTCAATAAAGATAAATAATAATGAAATTATTAACAAGCTGATTAAATATTATAATAATAAGATTATTAGTTACATTAAAAGTAATTAATTACAGTGTATTATATATAAAATTATTTTCCTATATGATATACTAAAAAAAAGATTATTTTTTATAGGGGTTGAATTTTATGAGTTTAATATTTTCAGCTACAACATTAGAAGGATGTCTTGAAAAAGCATCAAATGAATTAAAAGTACCAAAAGAGTGCTTAGAATATACTATTATTGCTCAAAAAAATATTTTTTTTAAGAAAAAAGTAAAAATACAAGTTTCTAAAGTTAATGAAATTAATAAAATTAATAAAATTAATAAAGTTAATGATTTAACAGTAGATGAAAAATTGAGTAATAAAGAAAATGAAACTCATAAAGGGATAAAAGTAGAAAATGGGGAAATAATAATTGAAAACTTAGACTATGAATCTAATGAAACTGTAATGATACATCCATGTAATGGAATTAAACTTTTAATAAATGGAGAAGAATGTATATCAAAAACAGCAGTTACTGCTTTAGATAATATAGAAGTTAAATATGTGACAAAAGAAAGTAGTAGAAAAATAGATATAACTACTTCAGAAGAGAAAATGGAAGCATATATAACAATAAATTATTTTCCTGAATATTCCTTTGAGTTAGTCGATAAATCATGTTGTAGAGATCTTAAATTAGAAACAAAAAAGAAAAAAGGTGAATATCCACCTAAATATACCTATGATGAACTATTAACAATTTTAAAAGAGAATAATATTGTTTATGGATTACTAAATGATAGAATAAAGGAAATAAGTAAAGATGATTGCGTTAGCAATGAATTAATTGCTCAAGGTGATAAAGTTGTAGAAGATATTCCTGATACAGTTAAAGTATTTTTTGAAAGTGATAAAAAGAAAATTTTAAAAGATGAAAATGCAAAGATAGATTATAGAAATATGTATTCAATATCTAATATAAGCGCTGGACAGATACTAGCAGAAAAAGTAGAAGGGATACAAGGTAAAGATGGAAAGAATATCTTTGGAAAAGAAATCAAGAGAAAAACAACGAAAAAAATAAATATAAAAATTGGTTCTGGATGTAAGCTAGAGGAGAACAAAGTTATTTCAACAATAGAAGGAAGACCATCATGTAAATCTGGAGTTTACAGTGTCAATAAAATATATGAATTAAAAGATGTAGATATAAAAACTGGGAATATAGATTTTATTGGAGATGTTGAAATAAGTGGAAGTATAAAGAGTGGAACGCAAGTAAAAGCAGGAAATTCAGTAACAGTAAGAAAAAATGTAGAAGAAGCGACTATCATAGCAAGTGGACAAGTTAACATATATGCCAATATACTGAATTCAAAAGTAAGTGCAGGCGCAAATGATATTGATAAAAAAAAGCATTTAGAAATATTAAAACAGTACGATAGTATAATAGAGTCTTTAATTAGTTACACAAAACAAATAAAAGATAAGAATATTTTAGATAATAATCAATCAGATGGAGAAATTATTAAAATATTAATAGAAAGCAAATTTAAAAATATTCCTAGATTATCAATGCTTATAGTAAGTTTTGAGAAAAATAATAGCTCAACTGATAATGATATGATAGCTTTTATTAGAAAAAAAATTCTAGGATTAGGTCCTATAAAAATAAAAAAATATTCTGAGCTTTATGAGCTGAAAGATATGATAGTAAATGAAATAGAAGTATTAGAAGAAGAAATAGTTATTCCAGTAGATGTGTATATGGACTATGCTCAAGACTCTACAATAGAAGCATCTGGTAGTATATTTATAACTGGAAAAGGACAATATGTATCGAAAATAACATCTTTAAACAGTATTGAATTTACACAAGCTGGAGCAGTGTGTAGGGGTGGAATACTACATGCCAAAGATGAAATTAAGTTAAAGACTGTTGGAAGTATAGCTGGCGTACTTACTAGGTTAGAAGTATCTAAAAAAGGAGTTATAACAGCAGATATAGCATATCAAAATACAGTTTTTTGTTTTGGTGAAAAACAATTTACATTAGATGTAGCATCAAAAAATGTAAAAGCGTATTTAGGAAAAGATGGAATGATAGTAGTAGATAAATTTCTATTGTAGGAGGTCAAGGTATAATGTCAATGAATGAAATGAAGATATTAATATTTGGTTTGAATAATGAATATTATGCTTCTGATATAAAAGATATAGAAAGAATTTTAGGATATGAAGAACCAACAATTCTTCCAGATTCACCTAGATTTGTAAAAGGGGTTATTAATTATCAAGAAAGCATATTACCTATAATAAGCTTATCAACAAAGTTTAATCTAGGAAATGATGAACAATCAGAAGAAAAAAAAATAATAGTTGTAAAAAAAGACAATAACAAGTTTGGAATAATTGTAGAAAATGTTTATGAAGTAAAAGATATTGATAGTAAATTAATAGAGGTTTCTCCTGAAATAACAACTACATTATCAAGAAGTTATATTAATGGTTTGATAAGATTAGATAAGAATATAGTAATACTTTTAGATGTAGATAAAATTTTATCTATAGAGGAAGAACAAAGTATATTTTAGGGGGTAAAATGGAGAATACAGACGTTAAAGTTGGAATAGCAGATTTAAATCTAGTATCTTCACCAGGTAAAATAATGACAATAGGCTTAGGCTCATGCATAGGGATAGCATTATATGATAGAAGAAGCAAGCTAGCAGGATTATCTCATATAATGCTTCCTGATAGCACACAATTTAAAAATGTGACAAATCCAATGAAATTTGCTGATTTAGCAATTCCGTTGTTAATAAAAAAAATGGAAGCAAAAGGTTGTCAAAAGAGGAATTTAATAGCTAAAATAGCTGGTGGAGCTTCTATGTTTAGTTTTTCAGACAAAAGTATGGTTGGTGACATAGGAAAGAGAAATATACAAGCTGTAAAGAAATCATTAAGTGAAGAAAGAATTCAAATAATTGCCGAAGATGTAGGCGGAAACAAAGGAAGAACCATGATTTTAGATGCTTTAGATGGCAAAGTTACACTAAAAATAGTGGGGATAGGAATTGTGGAATTATAAAGAGGTGAATACATTGAGTAAAATAAAAGTTATAGTTGTTGATGACTCTGCTTTCATGAGAAAAATGATATCAGAAATAATAGAAGAAGACAATGAAATAGAAGTTGTAGCTAAATTAAGAAACGGAAAAGAACTTATTGAAAAAGTTGATAAGTTTAATCCAGATATTATAACATTGGATTTAGAAATGCCTGAAATGGATGGATTAGAAACATTAAAAGAATTACATAAAAAAAATAAGAACTATTCAATAATAATGTTAAGTAGTTTGACAACAAAAGGTTCAGAAAAAACAATGGAATGTTTAGAAAATGGAGCAATTGATTTTGTTACTAAACCATCAGGAAGTATATCTTTAGACATAAGAAAAGTTCAAGAAAATCTTATTGAAAAAATTAAGAGTATATCTAAAAGAGGTATAAGAATTAGAACAAGCAATAAATCAATAGATACTTCTAAGACTATAATAAAAAATACTAATTTGTATAACGACACAAAAGTAAAAGATTTTAAAAAATCTGAACATATAAATGTGGTTACAATTAAAAATAAGAGAATTGATGCTATTGTTATTGGTGCATCTACTGGTGGTCCTAAGGCACTTCAACAATTATTAACTAAGTTTGAAGCAAATATTGGAGTACCAATATTTGTTGTCCAACATATGCCACAAGGGTTCACAAAAGCTTTTTCTGAGAGATTAGATAAGATCTGTAATCTTAAAGTCGTAGAAGGTGAAGAAGGCTTAAAAATAGAAAGTAATGTGATATATATTGCTAAGGGTGGTTATCATATGACCATTGGTACAGATGGTAAAATTCATCTTAATGAGGAAGATCCAATATGGGGAGTTAGACCAGCTGTAGATAAACTTTTTGATTCAGCTATAAAAGCATACAGAGGTAATTTAATATCTGTAGTTTTAACAGGAATGGGTAGAGATGGAGCTAAAGGTACAAGCAATATAAAAGATTATGGTGGAATTACAATATCAGAAGATGAATCAACGTGTACTATTTACGGAATGCCTAAAGCTGCATTTGAAACAGGTAAAGTAGATTTAGTTTTACCACTTAATAATATATGTGATGAAGTAACTAAAATTGTAAAAAAACGTTAGGAGGAAAGTATGGATTTTAATGGTTTTCATAAATGGGTTCATAAAGAATTAGGTATAAATTTATCAGCATATAAACCAGATCAACTTAATAGAAGAATTGATAGTTTGATGAGTAGAGTTGGAATTAAATCTTTGGATGAATACACTAAAGTTATAAAAAGTGATCCAGTTCAAAGACAAAAGTTTTTAGATTTTATAACAATAAATGTTACAGAGTTTTTTAGAAATCCAGAATTATTTGATGATTTAGAAAATAGAATAACAAAAGATTTATTACCTAATAATCCTAATTTAAAAATTTGGAGTGCTGCATGTTCAATTGGTTGTGAACCTTATACTATCTCAATGATGTTAGATAAAATAGCGCCAAGAGGGAGACACAACATAATTGCTACAGATATAGATAATACAATTTTATCTAAAGCTAAAATAGGTGAATATACTAATAATGAAATAAAAAACATTAAAAATCAGGATTTAAGTAAATATTTTGAGAATAAGGGCGATAAATACTATATAAGTAATAAAATCAAATCAATGGTTACTTTTAAGAAGCATGATTTGATTTTAGATAGATATGATACTAACTTTGATTTAATAATCTGTAGAAATGTTGTTATTTATTTTAATAATGATACTAAAGAGAATATTTATAGAAGATTTAGTAATTCATTAAAAAAAGGTGGACTTTTATTTGTTGGTGCTACTGAAAGCATTTATAATTATAAAGAATATGGTTTTGAAAAAGCATCTACCTTTATTTATAAAAAGATATAAGGAGGGATAATATGGATACATCTCAATATATGACTATGTTTTTAGAAGAATCTTTAGATAATCTTCAAACTTTGAATGAATCACTTTTAGATTTAGAACAAAATCCAGAAGACAATGATAAGGTTAATGAAATATTTAGAGTAGCACATACAATTAAAGGTATGGCTGCCACTATGGGATTTAATGATGTTGCAGAGTTAACTCATAAAATGGAAGATGTATTAGCTAAATTTAGAGATGGAGAGTTAAATGTAACTCAACAAGTTGTAACTGTGCTATTTGATTGCTTAGATACATTAGAAAGAATGATAGATAATATTCAAAGTTCTTCAGAAGAAAGTGTAGATATAGAAGATATTATAAAAGCACTAGAAAATATATCAATTAAAAAAGAAACTGAAAATGTAGAAATTTCAACAGAAGTTGAAATTAAAGATATTGTTGATAAGGACTCTTCGTTTGAATTAAATGAATATGATTTATCAGTAATTAAACAAGCAAAAGAAAAAGAATTCAATGTAATGGAAGTAAAAATCAAGATAAATGAACATACACTACTTAAATCAGCAAGAGCTTTTTTAATTGTAAAAGATCTTGAAGATCATGGTGAAATCTTAAAATCTAAGCCTTCAACTGAGGAAATAGAAAATGAAGACTTTGATTTAGATTTAAGCTTTATCTTAGTAACACATAATACAATTGAAGAAATAACTAACATAGTAACTAATATATCAGAAGTTGAAAAAGTTGAAGTTTCTATGGTGGAAATCAATAATGAGATTTTAGCTAAAGAAATAGAAGAAAATGAACAAAAAAAATCTGAACCTATAACTCAAGAAGTTAAGGAAAATAAACCAGCACCTAAAGCTGAAAGTAGAGCAAAGAAAACAAATTCAGTTAAAAAAGATTCTAAAAAAGCTCATCAATCAGTAAGAGTTGATTTAGTAAGAATTGACAACTTAATGAATATGGTTTCAGAGCTTGTTATTTATAGGACAAGGCTTGAACAAATAGTAATGGATCATAAATCACCAGAATTAAATGAGACATTAGAACAAGTAGGAAGAACAACTTCTGATCTTCAAGATTTAGTTATGAAAATTAGAATGCTTCCATTAGATACTGTATTTAATAGATTCCCAAGAATGATAAGAGATGTCTCAATAGAATTAGATAAGGAGATAAACTTTATCATAGAGGGTGCTGAAACTGAATTAGATAGAACTGTTATAGATGAAATTGGTGAACCATTAATACATTTATTAAGAAATGCTGCAGATCATGGTGTTGAATCTAAAGAAGATAGAATTGCAGCAGGAAAGAATCCAGTTGGTACAGTTAAATTAGTTGCGTATCAAGAAGGAACTAAAGCACTTATAAAAGTAGTAGATGACGGTGCTGGAATAAATGTTGAAAGAGTAAAAGCTAAAGCAGAAGAAAAGGGAATAAATACTGAAGGATTGTCAGACAATGATATTAAGAATTTAATCTTTGCTCAAGGTTTTAGTACTAATGAAGTTGTTACAGATATATCTGGAAGAGGAGTTGGAATGGATGTTGTTAAAACAAAGATTTCATCTCTAGGTGGTACAGTAGATGTATTTAGTAAAGAGGGTGAAGGCTCAACATTTGTAATAAAACTTCCGTTAACATTACAAATAATACAAGCTTTACTTGTAAAGATAGGGGAAGAAACTCTTGCCATATCTTTAGGATTTATTGATAGGGTAATAGATTATAAAGAAGAAAATATAAAGACAAGTAATGGAAGAGAAGTTATAATTTATAGAGAAAATGTAATTCCGTTAGTAAGACTTAATGAAACATTAGATATTGAGGCTGGTGAAACTGAAAAGAAATTTGTTATAATAGTAAACGTTGGTGATAAAACTATAGGTTTACTAGTAGACTCATTACTTGGTCAACAAGAAATCGTAATTAAGCCTCTTGGTGAAACATTAAAGGGATTAGATCAGTACATTGGAGCAACTATATTAGGTAATGGCCTAGTTACTTTAATATTAGATGTGGGAGCATTATTATAGTATAATTTTATAGGAGGTATGAAATGGAATATGCCAACTTCAATAGTATGCAATTAGATGCACTAAAAGAAGTATCTAATATTGGTGCTGGAAATGCTGCAACTGCTCTTTCGGTAATGATATCTGAAAAAATAGATATGACAGTACCATCAGTAAATATAGTAAAACTTGAAGATATTATTGAATTGAATAGTGAAGAAGAAGTTGCAGGGATTGTTATTAGAGTACTTGGAGATATTTCAGGGAATATTCTTTTAATTTTTAATGCCAATAGAGCTAAAACTATGATTGAAAGATTAGCAGGTTGTGAGGAAGAAATTACTAGTGAACTAGGAAAATCAGTTTTATGTGAAATAACTAACATAATTACAGGGTCATATATGAATGCAATAGCTGAGTTCACTAATCTTAAGATAATTCCATCAGTTCCTGCAGTTGCATATGATATGATTAGTGCAATTTTAACAACAACATTCATAGAATCTTGTCAATATGAAGAAAATATACTTGACATAGAGACAGTTTTCTTAGATGATACTCAAGAGGAGATTGGAGCACATTTTTATTATGTTCCAATGCCGGGCTCATTAGAGAAAATATTAAAATCAATTGGAGTAAATTAATTTTGGAGGGAGATTTAAATGGCTAAAGTTTTAATAGTAGACGATGCAGCGTTTATGAGAATGATGATAAAGGATATATTAGAAAAGAATGATTTCGAAATAGTTGGAGAAGCAAGTAACGGTGCAGTAGCAGTAGAAATGTATAAGAAAGATAAACCAGATGTTGTAACAATGGATATAACAATGCCTGATGTTGATGGTATTGAAGCAGTTAAACAAATAAAAGAATTTGATCCAAGTGCAAAAATAATAATGTGTTCTGCAATGGGGCAACAATCTATGGTTATGGAGGCAATAAGAGCAGGAGCAAAAGATTTTATAGTAAAACCATTCCAAGCTGATAGAGTATTAGAAGCAATAAAAAAAGTACTTGGTTAAAATGCAAGTATGGGGGTGTATTAAATGCAGATAGTAGTATTTAAACTAGGAAATGAATATTTTGCTGTTGAAACAGAACGTGTTCAAAGTATAAATGATATGATGGGTATAACTAGAGTGCCAAAAGCACCTAGTTATATCAAAGGATTAATAAACTTAAGAGGAAGTATAAAATCACTTGTTGATATAAATCTGTTATTAAATGTTGACTCAAGTGCCAAGCAAAATAACATAATAATATTGACTGTTAAGGAAGAAGAAATCGGAATATCAGTTGATGAAGTTGACGAAGTGTTAGATATAGAAGAAAAAGATATACAAAGATTAGATGAAAATAATGGACCAGATTATGTAAAAGGAATTGTAGATTATAACGACAAACTTCTAACAATAATAAACATTGATAAGTTATTAAATTAGTAATGAAATGAGGGATAAAAAAATGGCAGATGTTTTATCACAAAGTGAAATAGATGCCTTGTTATCTGCTTTATCTACAGGTGAGTTAGAACCAGAGACCGTACCTAAGGACGAGGAAAAACATAAAATAAAGTTATATGATTTTAAAAGTCCGCAAAAATTCTCTAAAGATCACATAAGAACTTTAGAACTAATTCATGATAACTTTGCAAGAATAACTTCAAATTATTTAACAGGACAAATAAGGAAGAATGTTAAAGTCAAAATAGAAACTGTAGAACAGATAACCTATGAGGAATTTATACATTCCGTACAAAATCCTACTATCATCACTATATTTAAAATGCCCCCTTTAACAGGATCAATTATATTTGAAACAAACCCTAAATTGTCATTTCAAATAATAGATATTTTACTTGGGGGAAGTGGAGATAGGAAAATAGGTAATAAAGAATTTTCAGACATAGATAAGAATATAATAAGACAAGTTACTACTGGAATGATCAGTAATCTAAAATTAGCATGGGAAGATATTTTAAATGTAAGTCCTGAGGTAGAAGGAATAGAAACAAATCCAGCAATAAATCAAACATTAGCGCCAAATGAACCAGTAGCCCTTATTACATTTTCTGTAGAATTTGGAGAACACAGTACATTTATGAATATGTGTATTCCATATTTAAGTATAGAAAAAGTATTAGATAAATTAGTAGTACAATATTGGTTCCAAAACGATGATGAAACATTAATTGCGGAATCAAGAGTTAAAATGGAAGAAGGAATCCAAAAGGTTGATATTGAAGTATTTGCAGAACTTGGCAATACAAGTATCATAGTAGATGATTTCTTGAAATTAACTAAGGGCGATATTATTAAGCTTGACAATAAGAGCTCTTCACCTATAAAGGTATATGTAGGAAATGAAGAATGTTACTACGCTAAACCTGGTGTATCAGGAAAAAATATGGGTGTTGCTATTTTAGATATAATAGATAAGGAAGTGAAAGAGTATGAGTAATAGTTTTCTATCGCAAGAAGAAATAAATGCGCTTCTAGCAGGAGAACTTGGTAATGAAGAAACGCAAGAAGTTCCTCAAGATAATGGGAATACAGAAAAATTGACTGATATTGAAAAAGACCTGTTAGGGGAAATAGGAAATATATCCATGGGATCAGCTTCTACAGCTCTTTATCAAATTATTAATCAAAACGTAAATATAACAACACCTATAGTTTCCTTAACAACATTAGAAGATATGAAGGCTTCTTTTGAAACTCCTAACATAGTTTTAGATGTTGAATACACAGAGGGAATAATAGGAAGAAATATATTGGTTATGAAGACAGATGATGCAGCTGTAATAGCAAATCTGATGATGGGTGGAGATGGTAAGGTTGCCGAAAATCCTGAATTATCAGAAATAGAAGTTAGTGCTGTTCAAGAAGCAATGAACCAAATGATAGGTTCAGCAGCAACTTCAATGGCAACAATGTTTTCACGTAGAGTAGATATATCTCCTCCAAAATCAAAGTTGTGGAAAGAAAAAGAGGAACCTATTACAGACACTTTATCAGAAGATGAGGAAATAGTAAGAGTTTCATTTAGATTAATAATAGGAGATCTTGTTGATAGTAATATAATGCAAATATTACCATTGAATACAGCTAAAAAGATAGTTTCTATAATGATGGGTCAAGAAGATAATAATAGTAAAGTTAGTGAGCCAGCAAAGGTTGTAGAAGAAAAACCAGTAGTTCAAGCAACTACGCAAAAGACAGCTACTCCTCAGCCAGCACCACAACCAATCCAAGCGAAACCTATAGTAGAACAACCACGGGTGCAACAACAATCAGTAGAAGTGCATGAAGCAGCTTTTGAAACACTAGTTCCAGGAGATACTTCACAAACACCTAAGAATATAGACTTAATTTTAGATGTTCCATTAGATATATCTGTTGTTTTAGGTAGAACCAAAAAGAGCATAAAAGATATATTAAACTTAAGTACTGGATCTTTAGTTGAATTAGATAAATTAGCAGAAGAACCAGTTGAAATATTAGTTAATGGAAAGAAAATAGCTTATGGTGAAGTTGTTGTTGTTGATGAAAATTTTGGTGTAAGAATAACAAGTATAGTAAGTAATGCTGAAAGAATAAGATCTCTTAGATAATTAAGAGTAATTGAAAATATATGGAGATATAATTAATAGTATATAATTTTGGTATCAAAAGTTATATAAATTAATTATATCTCTATTTTCAGTGTAACTTTGGAATTGTTGTTTATTTTTATATGCCTTAAATAAAATTAGTAGTATAATTTTAATATCAGAAAAATTAAGAAACGTAGTGTCTTAATAAAATTATTTTATTATTAAATATTTGTAAAAAAGATTTCACATTTGTAAATGAGAGAAATACTTATATTATTAAGGTATTAATTTGTTAAAAATAACTAAACTTAATATATAAGAGTACGATAATAAAAGAAGAAAGATGAGAAAGATAAGATTGTGGAGGTAAAAGAAATATGAGTATTAATAGAATTAATGCACATTCTGCAGTGAATATATATAATTCTAATAAAAACATTAATAAAGTTGAAAAAGCTAATAAAGTTGAAACAAGAGATAGAATAGAGATTTCAGCACTTGGAAAATCTATAAAAGATTACTCTTTGGAAAATAATATAGATAATGCTAAAAAAGTAGCAGAAATTAAAGAAAAGATACAAAATGGTACTTATAAAATAGATTCTAAATTAACTGCAAAGAGTATATTAGAAGCTATAAAGGAGAATAAAAAATAGATAATGATAAACAAACTAACAGAGATAATAGAAAATGAAGAAAATGCATTAAGAGAATTATTAGGTCTGTTTGAAGTACAATATAAAATGATAATGGAAAAAGATGTGTTTGGATTAGAAGGATTAGTTGACAAGTTGAATGAATGTAATAAAAAAATAGCTGGTGAAGAAGTAAAAAGAAGACAACTAATCGGAAAACAAAGTATAAAAGATATATTAAACACAGCTAATGATGAAAAATTGTATAAATCATATGATAAAATTCAAAAAACATTGAAAGATTTAACATTTCAAAAAGAAACTAATGAAATGTTATTAAAACAACAAATAATGTTTAATAATCAAATGTTAAACATTATGAACCCTAATAGGGAAATGAAGACTTATAACTCTTATGGTAATTTGAGAAGATAATGCTCAAAAGAGTGTAAGTCTTTTTAATTATAGCTTATATTTTAGTAAGATGTTTATATATGCCACTTTACATATGGGATATATAAACATATATTCAAAATATAGATAATTAAAAACATGGATGGGGAATAAAAAAGACATGGATGTAGGAATTTTGAAAGGTAGGAATATGAATGGCAGGATTATTTGATACATTTAATGTGGGAAAAAGAGGATTAAATGTACAACAAGGAGCAATAAATACAACGTCTCATAATATTGCAAATGCAAATACGGTTGGATTTTCAAGACAAAGGGCAGTAGCAACAACTACAAGACCTTTTGGAGGAATGTCTAGATTTGATACGTGTACAGTAGGACAAGTTGGTACAGGAGCAGAAATTTCATCAATAGAAAGAATAAGAGATTCTTTTATTGATTTTCAAGTAAGACATGAAAAGGGTAAGCTTGGAAATTATGATGTTCAAGATAAATTTTTATACAGTGTAGAAAACATATTTGGAGAACCTTCTGATTCAGGAATACAAGAATTATTAGGAGAATTTTTTGATTCATTCCAAGAATTATCTAAAAAGCCACATGATTCATCAACTAAAACCATAGCACTTCAAAAAGCATCAGCATTATCAGATGCATTAAATAATACTTATACGCAACTTAATAAACAATTAGGTGATGCGCAAGAATTATTACAAGTTAATATTAAGGATGTAAATAATTATTTAGATCAAATAAATGAACTAAATAAGCAAATAGCAAGTGTATGTGCAGTTGGTCAAAAACCTAACGATTTAATGGATGCAAGAGACAATCTTTTAGATGAGTTAAGTTATAAATTTGGAATAACAGTTGATAGAAAAGAAAAAGAAGCTATAGATTTAAAATTAGAAGGATATCAAAATGATAAAAATCCTGTTAACAATTTAGTTAATTCAAGCCCAACAGATGAAAGATACACTAGATTTTCTTATGTTAAAAATGCCGAAATAAAAGAAGCGGGTGGAAAGTATACAGTAGAGCTTAAATATCACCCTTTGGGAAATTTAAATGCTAAAGAGCAAACTGTTACAATTGAGTGTGCAGACGAAACTGAAGCAAAGAAAATTGCAGAATCTTTAACTCAAAATAGAGTACTAACAGCGGATAAAGATGGAAATGTTACTGTAAGAGAAAAAGGTGCTGAAATTACACCTCCAACTACACCACCCACATATAAATACAATACAAAAACTTTAAAAGATGGAGAAACTATAAAACAAAAAGACTTAGATATAAATACGGGGATATTACAAACTCATAAATTAGATGTTGATGTTAACACTGTAGATAATAAACATATAAAAGGTGATATAGCAGGGAACCAAGGTGTACAAGATACTATAAAGGGATACATGGCTGATTTAGATAGAATTGCTGTAGGACTTGCTTATTCTGTTAATGCAATTCAAACAGGAAGTAAAACTCCAACTGACAAGTATGAACTTATATTTACTAATAATACAGATGTAACAGGGTTGACTGGCGTAGCTAAAAATGAGGCATTAGAAAAAAACATAAGTGCCAAAAATATAACAATTAATAAAGATGTATTAAAAAATGTATCACTATTAAATGCTTCAAGTAAAGATGAGGCTGGTGAAGGTAATGGTGATAGAGCACTTGCAATTGCTAGTCTTAGAACTGTAAAGATGAATTTATCTAATTCTAAGGATATAAAAAGTAGAGATGATTTCTTTAATAATACAAAGGTAAACTTTGATGATGGAATAAATATGATAAGTAGTGCACAAGGTTCTACAATTAATGCTTATTATAAAGAAATAATAAATACATTAGGTGTAAATGCAGAGACTGCAAGTAGAAATGTAAGTGGTCAAGGTAAAATATTAAAAGACTTAGAAATGCAAAGATTATCAACATCAGGAGTTTCATTAGATGAAGAAATGACTAATTTAATACAATTTCAACATGCATATAGTGCAAATGCTAAAATAATTTCAACAGTAGATGAGCTACTTGAGGTTGTTATAAATGGACTTAAGAGATAGTTGGGTGTATATGAATTTATAAAATTTTAAAAATCTGATGAAAGCTATGGGTAAGGAGATATTTTTGAATTGACAATGTACAAGTGACAATTAAGTATGAAATAGCAGCGCTATTTATTAAAATATACATTTTAAAGAAAGCCAGTGGCTTTCAACCATAATCGTGCATTGTCAACTGTAAATTGTTCATTAAGTGTGGAATAGCCACTTTTTATATACGAACGTATTTTAAATGAAAAAAATGAAAAGAAGTATATTTATATTAAGAAATAGGAGGCGAAGATTATGAGAATAACTACAAGTATGTTAGCTTCAAATTACAAAAGTAATATGACAACAAACTTGAATCATATACAAAAAATTCAAAATCAATTATCATCAGGTAAAGAAATAAGTAGACCATCAGATAATCCATATAAAGTTTCAAGAACAATGCAAATGTATACGGAAATTGGAGCTAATAAACAATACAACGAAAATATTAAAGATATCTCAAATTGGTTAGATACAACAGATACTTCATTAAATCAAATGGGAAATGTATTTGCAAGGGTGAGAGAACTTTTAGTTACAGCTGGTAATGGTGGATATGGTCCTGATGAAAAAAAAGCCATACAAGATGAAATTAAAGAAAGAGTTAATGAAATGGGTCAAATATTAAATACTAACTTTGATGGAGTATATATATTTGGAGGAACTAAAAGTACATCTAAGCCTATAATGGTAAATTCTAATGGTGAATTATGTTATGCTGATAAGGATGGAAATGCTGTAAGTAAGACTACAGATGGAGTGAAAATAGAACTTACAAATCAAATTAAGAGTGATGACAACACAAAAGTTATTAAAAACATGGAAAAGAAAGGCGACAATATAGAAATAACAATTATAAATAATACAGATCCTGCAAATCCTAAAGAAGAACATTTAGCACCAGTTAAAATTACTGCAGCTGATGGTAAACCACTTGAAGGAAATGATTTGGAAAATGCATTTAAAGCAGTATTAGATTCAAATGGTTTTTCTTCTAATCAGAGTTTAAGTAGTGCAGTATCTATGGTGCCATCTTTTGATGCATTAGATCAAATAGGATCAGATTTAAATGTTGAAGTTTCTCAAGGTGTTTTAATTAATTATAATAAGAATGCAGTTGATATTTTAGAAGGCAATGGAACTAATGTTATGAATACATTAAATAAAATTATAACAAATCTTGGAGCTGGTGGAGATAAGTCTAAAATAACTGGTGAATGTCTTGGCGAAGTTGATGATATAATTAAAAATTTACTTCAAAATAGATCAGAAGTTGGAGCTATGCAAAATAGAATGGAATCTGCTCAAGACAAGAATGAATCAGAAAATTTAGATATGACAGATATTTTATCAAAAACTGAAGATATTGATTTTACGGAAAAAATGATACAGTATTCAATAATGCAAACAGTATATATGGCAGCACTTCAAACTAGTGCTAAAATACTTCCAGCAACGATATTAGACTATTTATAAAATAGGAGGAATAAACTATGGTATTTGTTTCTAAGGTACAAGGAAATATAGAATATGAAGAAAAAGATAAAATTACTTTAAGAAAAGGAATTTTAGGATTTGAAAATTTGAAAGAATATATTTTAGTTGATTTAAAAGAATGCGAACCTTTTAAATTACTTCAATCTTTAGAAGATGAAAATACAGGCTTTATTGTAGTGTCTCCTTTTGAATTTTTTAATGATTATGAAATTAAGTTAAGTGATGAAGAAATTAATAAATTAGATGTAAAAAATCAAAATGATATTATTTTATTAACTACTGTAACATTAAATTCTGATCCAAAAAAAATTACTACAAACTTAAAGGCACCTATAATTATAAATATTTCTAATAATTTAGGGGAACAAATAATATTAGATAACTTAGATTATAAAATAAAACATCTTTTAATAGAGGAGTGATAATATGTTGATTATTACAAGAAAAAAAGATGAGTCTTTAATGATTGGTGACGATATTGAAATTACAGTATTAAAGCTAGAAGATGGAAGTGTTAAGCTTGGAATAAATGCACCAAAGGAAACAACTATATTAAGAAAAGAATTATATGAAGCTGTTAAAGAAGAAAATAAAAAAGCTGTGAGTATAGATGTAAATTTATTAAAAGGATTAAAGAAGTAATTTTTTTAGCTTTGTTTTAATAGCGTGTTGATATATCCATAGGTAAAGTAGAATGAATAATTAAACTTAGGAATACTNNTACTAAAAATGAGTATAGTCGAATTACAATGACACTTTATTTATTAAATATATATTTAAAAGAAATTATTAAAAAATTAAATAGGTATTGAGGGTGAATAAAAATGAATATTAATCATATAGGACAAGTTAATATTATTAACAATGATATTGAAGGTGCTACATCAGAATTTAAAAATGCAAACAATGATGTACAGATAAAACAAGTAGAAAAATCTGATTCCTTAGATAATGATTACAGCAAAGAAGAATTAGATAAATCACTTAAAAAATTAAATAAATTTTTAGAAGATGATAAAGCACATGCAGAGTATTCTGTACATAAGGATTTAAAAGCGATAATGATAAAGATAGTAGATGATGCTACCAAAGAAGTGATTTTGGAAATTCCTCCAAAGAAAATACTAGATATGGTTGCAAGTATGTGCAAGCAATTTGGATTATTAGATAAGAAAGCTTAATTATCTTAGGGGGGATTGAGATGGAATTTAGGCTTAATAAGGTTGACACTGATATTAGAGATAAATTAAAAGAAGAAATTAAGACTGATAAGATACATGGAAATAATCATATAAGTATAAAGAAAGATTTAAAAGAAGACGAAAATAAAGATAAGGGTCATAAAGAAACAGAAGATAAAAATAAAAAATCCCCAAAGAAATACATTACAATTGAGGGAATAAGGTGTAATGTAAAAAACTTATATGTAAAGGTAGAAAAAGTAGAAAATTTAAATGAAACAAACTCTAAAGGTAGATTTTTAGATATAGAGAAGTAGGAGGAAAAATCAATGTATTCTAATGGATATACTGCTTATAAAACTAATAGTGTTAATTATGCATCAAAGGAGCAATTATTATTAATGTTAGTTGATGGTGCAGTTAAGTTTTCTAAAATAGCGAGACAAGCTATAATTGATAATGATGTAAAGAAATCACATGAAAATATAGTAAAAACAGAAGATATATTTACTGAACTTAGAGCATCAATTGATACAAATGCTGGGGAATGGGCAGTAAATATGTTTAATATTTATGGATTCATAAATGAAAAACTTTTTGAGGTAAACTTAAAAAAAGATGTTAAAACAATGGATGAAGTTATACCTCTTATTGAAGAAGTAAGAGACATATGGCATGAAGCTGAAAAGAAATCTAAAAGAGCATAATAAAAAAAGGAGTGAAGTGAAATGAGAATTACAGGACTTGCAACAGGCCTTGATATGGATGAAATAATCAAGAATTCCATGAAACCTTATAGAATAAAAGTAGATCAAATGACACAAAAGAAAGATGTTGTTGAGATAAAACAAAAATTATATAGGGATGTTATAAAAGACAATACAGACTTTTTTAACAAACATTTAGATATAGTTAAAAGTGATAGTTTATTAAAATCTAGTAATTATAAATCTGTAAGTTTTACATCAAGTGATGAGGGTGCTGTTACTGTAAAAGCTCAAGCTGGTGCAAAAGCTGAAAATTATAGTGTAAACATAAAGGAGTTAGCTACATCTGCTAAAGTTACATTAAAAGGCGATGATATTAAAAATGCAGATAAGATATCTTTAAAAATTACTGTTAAAGACCAAAATGGAAATCCAGTTAAGAATGAAGATGGAACAATAAAGCAAGAAGATGTTATTGTTGCTATTACAAATAAAGAACTTGATTCTAATGGAGAATTAAGTTCTAAAGCTAAAACTGAACTGGTTGAAAATTTGAATAAAGCTTTAAAAGGTAAAGGATCTGATGTTACAGCACAATATAGTGAATTTTCTAAAGGTATAGTGTTTGAAACAAAAGCTCTAGGAAGAGAAGAAAGTTTTAGTTTAGTAGCGCTTGACAGTAGTGATAATTCGCTTTTAATCACTAGTGAAAGTGGAAATAAAGTGAATGCTTTAGAGGGGAAAGGTAAGAGTGCTGAGATAGAGATAATGAACAGTAGGGGGGATATATATACTCATGAGGGAAATTCCAACACTGTGACTTTAGACAATGTAGCATTTACATTTAACAATAAGTCGCTAGATGGAAATGCAATAAGGATAACAGGAAAAACTGATGCGAAAGAATTAAAGGACAAGATTGTAGCATTTGTAAATGATTATAATAAGCTTATAGAAAAAATGAATACCACTGTCAGCACTAAACATGATAGAAGCTATAATCCTCTTACAGCAGATCAAAAGAAGGATATGTCAGAAAATGAGATTAAGCTTTGGAATGAAAAAGTTGAAAAAGGTCAATTATATAGAGATTCTGATATTACAAGAATAGCTAATTCTATGAAGGAATCTATGAGAACTTTAATGGAAGATAGTGGATTGAAACTTGAAAAAGTGGGAATAAAACCAGTTGAAGACTATTCAGGAAGTTTAAATGGAACATTTACAATAGATGAGGATGCACTTACAACAGCCTTGGAAAATAATACAGAAAATGTTATGAAGTTATTTACTACACCATCTCCAACTGAAGAAGAATTAGCAGGGTTATCATCTGAAGAGATAAGAAAAAGAAAAAATCAAACAGGTATATTATTTAAGTTAAAAGATACCATAGATGTGGAGTTTAGAAAAAGTACTAGTTCTCCTCTTTTAAAGAAGGCTGGTTTTGAAGGGACTTCTACATTTTCGACTAATGAACTTAGTAAGAACATAACAAATTATGAAAAGAAGATAAAAGATATGGAAAAGAGTTTTTCAAGAAGAGAACAAGCATTATATTCTAAATATGCTACTCTTGAAAAAATGATGAATAAACTTAATTCACAACAATCTAATTTAATGTCACAGTTGGGAATGAACTAAAAATATGAATATAGATATTTTTAATGAGTATAGAGAAATAACTTTAGAAATAATAAATTCAATAAAAAATGATAAAGAAGACATTTCTTTATTTGAAAAAAGAGATAATGCTATTAAAAAGATTTTAGCTTTAGATTTAGATAAAAGTGAAATAAAAAAAATATATTCAAAAGAGAAATTAGATGTATTAGACAAAGAGTTAGAAAATATTTTAAAAGAAAAAATGTCATCTGTTAAAGAAGAAATACAGGAAATAGCTGCTAAAAAACAAGCCAATTTAGGCTATGCTAATGTTAATAGAGGAAGCAACTTTTTTTCAAAAAGGGTTTAGTGCTAAATAAAAAATTCTGTTTAGTAACTTATTGGTGTATGCATAAGCAAAGGTGGTCAGAGTAATTAAATAAAAGAAAGGGTGAAATATTTATGGATATAGGAGCAATGTCAATTTCTATGAATCAAGGAACTTTAAAAACTGCAGTTCAATTATCTGTTTTAAAGCTTGGAATGAATTCAGAAAAACAAGTTGCTGATCAAATGACAGAAATGATGGATAATATGGCTGTTGAACCTGGAAAAGGAATAAATTTAGATAAAATAGTTTAAAATATGTTAAGTATTATAATTTACGTGCGATATAATATGTAGTAAGATTTAGTTTGCTTTTGAAAGTGTTAAATAATTTATAAAAATATTTTATTAAAAACTATAAAGTGAATAATAGGTCAAACGATATAATAAATATAAACATTTAATAAAACAAATAAGTTTTAAATATTAAAGTTAAAAGCTTTAATTTTAAATAAATAAAAAATTAAGGACATGGATGTCCAGTTAAATTCAAGGAGGAATTTATTATGATTATTAATCACAATATGAACGCTATGAACGCTCATAGACAAATGACAGGAAACACAAGTACAGCAGGAAAATCAATGGAAAAATTAAGCTCAGGTTTAAGAATAAACAGAGCTGGAGATGATGCAGCAGGTCTTGCAATCTCTGAAAAAATGAGAGGACAAATTAGAGGATTAGATCAAGCTGGAAGAAACTCACAAGATTCTATATCAATGATTCAAACAGCTGAAGGTGCTTTAAATGAAACTCACTCAATTCTTCAAAGAATGAGAGAATTATCAGTTCAATCATCAAATGATACTAACAATGATACTGACAGAAAAGCTATTCAAGAAGAAGTTAACCAATTAGCAGATGAAATCGATAGAATCGGTAATACAACAGAATTCAATACTAAGAAACTTTTAAATGGTGATGTTGTTGGAGTTAATGGTAAAGTTGATGGAACAGTAACAGTTAATAATAATAGTTCTGTTGGTAATATACAAATTGGTACAGATGCTGCTACTGTGACTGCATTAAAAGATGCTACACAAATTAATGGCGCTGTAAGTATAACTAAAACAGGAGTTGGCGCTAGCGGAACTGCACAATATGAATTCCGTAATAATTCAGGAGCGAAATTAGATGCTACTAACATTACAATAGCAGCTGATGGAATCACAATAAGCGGTACTGCTGGAATAACTAGTGGAGATATTAAATTTGACGCAACAGGTATAGGAACTAATATGAAAGTTGGAGAAAGTATTACATTAGTATTCAATAAGACAGAAGCAGAAACTACTGATGGAAGTCACTCAATAACAGCTCAAATTGGTGCTAATTCAGGTCAAACTATGCAAATTGGTATTGGCGATATGAGAGCAAAAGCTTTAGGATTAAAAGCTAATGATGGAACTGCTCTTAAGGTTGATGATAAGTATTCAGCAAATGCTGCTATATCAACAGTTCAAAATGCACTTGAAAAAGTTTCATCTCAAAGATCAAAACTTGGTGCTGTTCAAAATAGACTTGAACATACAATTAATAATTTAGGAACAGCTAGTGAAAACTTACAAGCATCAGAATCAAGAATTAGAGACGTTGACATGGCTAAGGAAATGATGAATTTCTCTAAAAATAATATTCTTAGTCAAGCTGCACAAGCAATGCTTTCACAAGCTAATCAACAACCACAAGGTGTTTTACAATTATTAAGATAATTATAAAAGCCAGTAATAATATCAAAAAGCCAGCTTTTAGCTGGCTTTTTTTGAAATAACATATAATTGAAGGGATTACTGTTTATGAATAAGATTTATAAAAAAAATATGCAATATTTAAAAGAACTTAATTTAGATCTTTATAATAAAATATCCGAAGTAGACATAAATACGGTAGAAGTAATAAAAGCTAAAGATAATAGTGATACATTAATTAAAAAGAATGGAAATGGATATATATCAATACATAGTAGGTATAATACTAAAACACAAGCTAGAACTATATGTGAATATGCATTAAATGATAACAGCGATATTATATTTATAATAGGTATGGGGCTAGGTTATGAAACAAGAGAAATAGTGAAAAATAGTAATGGTAAAAGATGTTTTATCATTGAACCAGATAGTGAAATTTTTAAAGTGGCTCTAAACAGTATAGATATAAAAACTATTTTTAATAATAATAATAATATTCATTTTATGTTGGGTGATAACGGTGAAGATATAAGTAATTTTTTTTATAATCTAGTACAAAGTGAAAAGACAGTAAATGTTAAATTCGTTATTTTGCCAGCATATGAAATTTTATATAGTGAATTAATTATAAAGTTAATAAAGGATATGAGAAAAATTTTAAATCTTCATAGGGTAAATATTCACACAAAACTTAGTTCTCATAGACCATGGCTTCAAAGCTATATAATAAATTTAAAATATTTAAAGGAAACATGTCCTATAACAAAATTACATTCTAAATTTGAAAACATACCTGCTATAATAGTAGGCGCAGGTCCATCTTTAAATTACAATTTAGAACATTTAAAGAAAGTTTGTAATAAAGCAATAATTGCCCCGGTTGGAACAGGAGTAAAAGTTTTAGATAATAACAATATTAAAGGACATTTATTAGGTGCTATAGATACTTGGATTTCAGAGGAAAAATTATTTAAAAATTTAAAATTAAACAAAGACTCAGCACTTATGTATTCGACTATGGTATGTCATACTGTACCTGATTTATTTAATAGAAATAAATTTTTAATGAATACAACAGTAATGGATCAGTTTATAAGTGATAAACTGTTATGGGAAAAGTATAATTTGTTTTCAGGACCTTCCGTAGCAAATTCTATTGTTTATAATTTAGCAAGACTAGGATGTAATCCTATAATATTATTAGGACAAGATTATTGTTTTAGTAATGGCAAAAATTATGCTGATAGTGCAGATGATTTTAAAGATATGAGTAGCGAATTTGAAAAAGATGGATATATAAAAACTAAAAATGCAAAGGGCGAAGATGTATATACAGATCCTGCATTTTTAGCTACTAGACAATCAGTTGAATTTTGCATAAGACTAAATTCAAATATTAAATTTTTAAATGGAAATTCTTTAGGTTTAAATATCGAAGGAGCAGAAAATATAGATTTTAATGAGTATGTAGATAATATACTTAGTAAGGGCAAAGAATATAATATAGAAAGTATAATTGATGAGTGTTATAAAGAACATGTATTAAATGCAGACAATGATTTAATAGATGAATTTATAAAAGTTGTTGGACGTGATATAGATAATGTTATAAAAATATGTAAAGATTTAATAAGAATATTAGAGAGTAGTTCAAGTGAAAAATATAAACTAGATTATTTAAAGGAAAAACAAAAAGAATTTAATGAAATTGAATTATACAAATATATAATAAGAGATGTAGTAGAGAGTGCAGAACATATATATTCTAAAAAAAATAAAATAGAAAAAGAATTAAGTATATATTGTTATGCACTAGATAAACTTCTAATAATGGAAAATGCATATAGATATGAAATTCTTAAAGGAGAAAATGATGAGTATTAATAGTGAATTAAAGACAAAAATTACTTTTGTAGTAAATAATATAGATGAATGTTGGGAAAAATTAATAACAAATCAACTTGATGAAGCAATGAAAATTTTAGATAAAATATTTATAGATTTTGATTATATTATAAATGTTTCAACTAAAGAAAATATAGCTATTGATATCCAAAAGATTTATAGTTGGTTTGTTGAAATGGAAAAATGTTTAAAAGCTAAGGATTATACATTACAAGCAGATATTTTGAGATATGAAATAAAGCCAATTATTAATAAAGTTGTAATTGGTGTTAAATAATTTAATAATGTATAATATTTATTCTAATAAAATTATTCGTAAAATGGAGATGATAGAAATGTATAAGGACAAAGGAAAAATAGTTGCTACAATAGAAGCAAGAATGACATCTTCAAGACTTCCAGGAAAAGTTCTCATGGAATATTGTGGCAAACCTAATTTACAGCATATTGTAGAAAGATTAAAAAGAAGTAAAGTGATAGATGATGTAATAGTGGCTACAACCGTTAATAAGGAAGACAATTCAATTGTAGAGCTTTGCAAAGAAATAGGATGTAAATATTATAGAGGTAGTGAAGATGATGTTCTTTTAAGAGTATTAGAAAGTGCAAAATCTGTTAATGCAGATATAATTGTTGAAATTACAGGTGACTGTCCTATGATAGATTGGAGACATGTAGATAAACTTGTTGAAATATTTTTTTCTGGAGAGTATGATTATGCATCCAATATTTTGAAAAGAACATTTCCAAGAGGTTTCGATACTCAAGTTTTTCCTGTTGGAATTTTAGAAAAGGTTAATAAACTTACTAAAAATCCAGTTGATCACGAGCACGTATCTCTTTATATTTATACGAATCCAGAAAAATTCAGGCTAATAAATTGGGAAGCAGAAGAAAAGATGAATTATCCAGAATTTGAAATTACCCTAGATACAAAAGAAGATTATGAATTTATAAAACAGATTTATGAAATATTATATACTAAAGATTCAGATTTTTCAGCACAAGATGTAGTTGAATTATTAATTAAAAATTCTGAAATGATAAAACAATTAGAAAATACGCATAGAAAAAACCCGTTTAGGGAGCAGAAAGAGTGGCAAGAAAAACATGGGGAAAAAGTATAATGTTTTAATTGTGGGAGCAGGAAATATAGGAGCATTTTTTGATAATCCATCTTCAGAAAATATACTTACACATGCACATGCTTTTTTAAAGATAGAAGGATTTAATCTTTTAGGGTTTGTGGAAACTTCAAAAAAGAAGGGCGAAGAAGCAGCGAAGTTATGGAAGGTTAATTATTTTTCAACAATTGAAGAGGCATTTAGTGAAAATGATATTGATGTAGTATCAATATGCGTACCAGATAATTATCATTATAGTATACTGAAAAAAATATCAAATTTCCCAATAAAATTAGTTTTTTGTGAAAAACCTTTAGTTAAAAATATAAATGAGGCAAACGAAATAATTAGAATATATAAAGAAAAAAATATAAGATGTTTAGTAAATTATTCAAGAAGATTTGTAGCTGAATTTAGTATATTAAAAGATAGCATTTTGGAAGGGAACTATGGAAAATTTCTATGTGGAAGTGGATATTATGGTAAAGGAGTTTTACATAATGGATCACATTTAATAGATTTACTAAGATATTTAATTGGAGAAATAAAGGATTTTAAAGTTATAAACCATAGTTATGATTTTTATGATGATGATCCAAGTGTATCTGCTGTTTTGAATTTTGAAAATGGTGGCGATTTTGTTATGCAAAATATACCATATTATAATTACACTATTTTTGAATTAGAATTATTATTTGAAAAGAAGAGAATAAAGATAATTGATTCTGGATTTAAAATTCAAGAGTATAGTGTGTCAGATAGTAAAGTTTTTAGTGGATATAAAAATTTATTTAAAGAAAAAGAATATGAAACTGAATTAAATAAGGCTATGTTAAATGCAGTTACAAATATATATAATAATTTGATATATAATGAAAAATTAAACTGTGTTTTAGAAGATGGATATAAGGATATGGAGATTTGTGAAAGATTAAAGGTGATGAATTAAGTATGAATAAGAAAGTATTGCTATTTTCAAGAGATCCAGGAGGAGCAAATACAGTAGTACCTTTATACGAAAAATTAAAAGAAGAAGGATATAATGTAAAGATATATGGTAAAGATGTAGCATTAAATCGATATGAGCAATATGGTTTGAAAGGTATAGATATTAGTGGTAGTTTAAGTTATATTTCAGAGGATGGAATATATAAATTCTTATTAGAAGAAGCTCCAGATTTTTTAATAACAGGAACAAGTGCAGATGACTTTACTGAAAAATATTTATGGAAATGTGCTGAAAGATTAAAAATACCATCTTTTGCGATATTAGATCAATGGATAAATTATGGACTAAGATTTTCAAAATTTGGTGTTAGTCAATTAAAAGAGTATGAAAAGAAAAAAGAGCATATTTATTTACCTTATAAAATTTTAGTTATGGATAATTACTCCAAAGAACAGATGATTAAAGAAGGAATACCCGAAGATAAGATACTTATTTCAGGTCAGCCGTATTTTGATTATCTTATAAGTAAAAAAGAAACAATTAGTGATAAAGTTATAAAAGATTTTAGAAAAATTATTGGATTCGATATGGAGGACTATATAATAACTTATGCATCAGAACCATTGTCAAAAACTTATGGTGAAAGTGACACTTCAGAACATTATTGGGGATATAGTGAAAGAAGTATTTTTAAAGAATTTATTAATGTATTAAATCAAGTTAGACAAAAGACTAACAGAAAAATAGGACTAATTATTAGATTACATCCTAAAGAAGATGAAAATAACTATAATGATCTTATAGATAATATAAATGATAATATTTCAATTTTAATAGATAAGAAGTTAGATGGGTTTAAGTTAATTTGTACTTCAAATTTAATTTGTGGTATGTCATCAATGTTTTTAATAGAAAGTGCAGCACTAGGAAAATCAATAATTAGTATGCAAATGGGTTTAAATCGAGATAATCCTTTTATTTTAGATAAAATTGGAGCGGTGAAGTCTATTTTATATACAAAAGAATTGGAAGAAAAAATTGAAAAATTTGTAATGAATGATAAAAATGAAGGATATGAATTTAAGATACAAAAAGGTGCTATAGATAATATAATAAATTTTATGGAGGAAATAATATGTCGATATTAGCTATAAATGGTGGTAAAAAAGTAAGGGAAAGGTTGTTTCCCGCATATAATCCAATTGGAAAAGAAGAAAAAGAGGCAGTTGAAAAAGTATTGAATAAAGGTAAACTTTCAAGATTTTTAGGAACATGGCATGAAGATTTTTATGGTGGAGAGGAAGTAAAAGCATTAGAAAAAGAATGGGCTGAAAAGTTTGGAGTAAAATATGCTATATCAGTGAATTCAGCTACATCAGCTTTATATTGTGCAGTAGGAGCAGCAGGAATAGGACCCGGTGATGAAGTTATAGTATCTCCTTATACGATGACAGCTTCAGCTTCAGCAGCGTTAGTTTATAATGCAATACCAGTATTTGCAGATATTGAAGAAAACTATTTTTGCTTAGATGTTAAATCTATAGAACAAAAAATAACAGAAAGAACTAAAGCTATAATAGTTGTAGACATTATGGGTCAGCCTTATGATGCAGATGCAATAAATGCTATTGCAAAAAAACATAATTTAATAGTAATAGAAGATGCAGCACAAGCACCAGGCGCTATATACAAAGAAAAGTATGCAGGTACCTTAGGTGATATGGGAATATATTCATTAAATTATCACAAGCATATACACTGTGGTGAAGGTGGCATAATAGTAACTGATAATGATGAATTAGCTGAGAGATTGATGCTTATAAGAAATCATGCAGAAGCCGTTGTAGAAGCTAAAGGTGTGAATAATCTTGTTAATATGATTGGATTTAATTATAGAATGACAGAGATAGAAGCTGCTATTGCAAGAGAACAGTTGAAGAAATTAGATAATTTATTAGAAGCAAGATTAAAGAATGTAGAATATATATCGGAGAAATTGTCTGAAATTCCTTGTATCGAAATTCCAGAAACTAGAGAAGGTTGTAAGCATGCTTTTTATGTTCATGCCATTAAGTTAAAAAAAGAAATTGCAGGAATAAGCAGAGAAAGATTTATTGAAGCTGTAAATGCCGAATTAACTCCTTTTGAAATGAGAGAAAATGAAGGTGTAAAACTTAGTAGTGGTTATGTTAGGCCACTATATTTACAACCAATTTATCAAAAACTTGTAGGTTATGGTGAAACAGGATGCCCATTTAAGTGTCCAATGTATAAAGGACAACTAAACTATAGCAAAGGAATTTGTCCAACGTGTGAAAAAATGCATTTTGAAGATTTAATGACTCATGAATTTATAGTTCCATCCATGACTGAAGAAGACATGGATGATGTGATTAATGCATTTAGAAAAGTATGGGAAAATATAGGAGAGTTATAAAGTGGATAAATACAAATTAGTAAATAGAAATGTATATTTAAAAAATAAATATAAGAAAAGTTTTGAGAGTAATGGGTATTCTCCAGAGGCGGTTTTATGGACAAAAGAAAAACAATTTATAAGATTTGAAAATCTTATAAATTCCTTTTCTATAGAAGGAAAATCTATATTAGATATTGGATGCGGATTTGGTGACTTAAATAAATTATTAAAAGAACAAAATAATAATTACAATTACTGTGGTTTAGATATAGTAGAAGAATTTATTAATGTTGCTGAAAAAAAATATGGTAATTCACATGTTAAATTCGAATGTTGTGATTTCTTAAACAAAGATTTTGATGAAAAATATGATTACATAGTTGAATCTGGAATTTTTAATATAAAATCTAGCGAAATAGATAATTTAGAGTTAATTCATAATACTATTGAAAAGGCTATGGATATGTGTAAGGAAGCAATTGCTTTTAACTTTCTTACAGAGAGAGTAAATTTTAAAGATAAAGACTTCTATTATGTCAATCCAGAAAAAATATTAAATATTGCTTATAAATATTCAAAAAAAGTTGTATTAAAAAGCGATTATTTGCCATTTGATTATACCGTAGTAATATATAAAAATGATTCATATGATCAAACTGGCATATTTAATACATTAAGAAATAGGAGAGTTTAGTTGAAGATAAAATTTTTAAATATAGATGAATATGATAAATGGGATGATTTTTGCTACAAAAATTCTAATGGAACTTTCTTTTATACTTCAAATGTAATTGAATATAACATTAATTCAAATTTTAATATTACTGCTACGAATAAATCTTTTTTTGTATTAAATGATAATAAAGAAGTAATTGGTGTAATGGTTGTTTTTATTGAAGAATGTGAAGAAAAAAAATATTTGGCTTATGGAGGAGGTCCACTATTAGCACCATTAATAAGTGATAAATTAAATAAAAAAACTAGACAGAAAACATTAAGCTTAATAATAGAGACTATAGATAGATTAGCATTAGATGTTAATGTGGAAAAAATTGAAATGATCATTCCATATCAAAATGTTACTTATATTGAAAGCATTGATAAGCACAATTATCTTTTAAGATATAATGGTTTTCTAGATATTAGTAGACAAACTTCTATGATATCTATTTTAAAAGATAAAAAAGGTATTTTTTCTGAATTTAATAAAGGATTTAAATCATGTATTAACAAAGCAGATAGATATTTAACTTCAAAAATAATAGATTATACGAATATAAATGATGAAGATGTGCATAAGTTTATGAAATATTATTTTAACATTGCAGGGAAAGTTACAAGACCTAAAAACACATTCGAAAATATTTATAGATGGATAGTAAATAATCATGCAATACTTATAGAGACTTCTTACAATGGTGAAGTAGTTGGTTATATACTGTTTCATTACTATAAAGATGTTGCATATTATTCCATGGGTTGCAAGTCAAAGAATTATAAAGAGTTTGATTTTGAAATATCTCATATTATGATATGGGAAGCAATAAAATATTTAAAATCACTAAATATAAAATATATAGATTTAGGAATACAGGATTATAATGATACTATAGGATATTTTCCAACCCAAAAGGATAAAAGTATTAGCGATTTTAAAAGAGGATTTGGAGGATTTACCATACCTGTATTTATAGCTGAAAAATTTTACATAAAAGAAAGTTTTTTTGATAGTTATTATAAAAGGATTAAAGAATATGAAAAAAGAAATTTTATAAATGACTAGTAATTGGAGGGTTAAAATTGATAAATAATAAAAATATATTGATAACAGGTGGAACAGGATCATTTGGTAAAAAATTTGCAGAAAGAATATTAACTGAATATAATCCTCAAAAAATAATTATATATTCAAGAGATGAATTTAAGCAGGATTTGATGAAAAAGGATTTTACTACAAAATTTCCAGATAAGGTGAATAAACTAAGGTTTTTTATAGGAGATGTTAGAGACAAAGATAGATTATATAGAGCATTTAAGGATGTTGACTATGTTATTCATGCAGCAGCTATGAAGCAAGTTCCAGCTTGTGAATATAATCCATTTGAAGCTATCAAGACTAATATTCATGGAGCGCAAAATATAGTTGATGCTTGTATTGACAAAGGAGTTAAGAAATGTGTAGCTTTATCAACAGATAAGGCAGTTAACCCAATAAATCTTTATGGTGGAACAAAGCTTGTTTCAGATAAGTTGTTTATTTCAGGAAATGCATATTCGGGTGGAGATGGAACTATATTTTCTGTAGTTAGATATGGTAATGTTGCAGGAAGCAGAGGGTCAGTGATTCCATTTTTTAATCAATTGTTAGATAAAGGGGAGAGAGTTTTACCTATAACTGATTTTAGAATGACAAGATTTTGGATTACTTTAGATCAAGGTGTAGATTTAGTGTTTAAGGCATTAAATGAATCGAAAGGTGGAGAAACATATATTTCTAAGATACCGTCATTTAAAATAACAGATTTAGCGCAAGCTATGTGTAAGGAAATTGATATTAAAGAAGTTGGAATAAGAGAAGGGGAAAAGCTTCATGAAGTTATGATAACTAGTGACGATTCTAGAATGACTTATGAATATGACAAACATTACATAATTTACCCTAATTTTGATTGGTGGAATTCAAAACTATTTATGACTGCAGGTGGCAAAAAAATAGAAGATGGATTTGAATATAACTCATCAAATAATAATAAATGGCTTAGTATAGAGCAATTAAGAAAAGAAGTGGAATTATTAGGTTTTATAGTTAAATAATTAAATAAGTTAAGGTAGGGAGTTTAAGTGAAAGTAGTATGTATAGTGCAAGCTAGAGTTGGTTCTACAAGATTACCAGGCAAGGTTCTTAAAGAAATATGCGGGAAAACAGTACTTGAGCATGATGTGAATAGGTTAAAACTAGTACCTAATATTGATGAGATAGTTATTGCGACAACTGTAGAATCTCAAGATGATAAAATTTTATATGAAGCTAATAGGCTTGGAGTTAAATATTTTAGAGGATCAGAAAACGATGTTCTTTCTAGATATTATTTTGCTGCTAAAGAAAACAATGCTGATATAGTTATAAGAGTAACAAGTGATTGTCCTTGTTTAGATTATAAAATATTAAAGGATATGATTGATATGTATTTAGATAAGAGTAATGATATTGATTATATAAGTAATACAATAGATAGAACTTATCCAAGGGGTTATGATGTAGAAATTTTTTCATTTGACGCATTAGAAAAAGTATATAATAATGCCAAAAAAGATTATGAAAGAGAACATGTAACACCATATCTATATGATTTAAATAATAAGTTTAGAATTTTATCATATAAGAATTCTAAGGATTATTCAAAATATAGAGTAACGCTAGATACAGAAGAGGATCTTCAAGTTATAAAAGCTATATATGAAGCTTTGTTTGAGGAAAATGGATATTTTTTATTAGAAGACGTAGTAAATTTTTTAAATAAAAATCCTCAAATAGTAAGTATTAATGAAAATATAGAACAAAAAAAATTATATTAAGGAGAATATTGTGAAAAAAATTTTATTTTGTGGATTTGGCAAATTAGGAGTAGAATGTATTGAAAAATTATTAGATAATGATTATGAGATAAGTTATCTGCTTACACATAAGGAACTTAGAGAGGAAAGTTTAGATACATTTGCAATTAAAAATAATATAGATTACTCATATAAAGATACTAGAAAGAATACTGATGAATTTTTAAAACAATTTCGCAATATGAATTTAGATTATTTAATAAGCATAAATTATAGATATATTATTCCTAAAAAAATCTTTACTATTCCTAAATATGCAATAAATATACATGGTTCATTATTACCAAGGTATAGAGGAAGAACTCCGCATGTTTGGAGTATAATAAATGGAGAAGAGTATTCGGGCATTACATCTCATTTTATAGAAGAAAGCGTAGATACAGGAAATATAATAGAACAAAAAAAAATAACGATTGAAAATTATGAAACTGGATATGATTTATTAAAAAAGTTTGAAAAAGAATATCCTGAATTGTTAATACAAACAATAAAAAAAATAGATAATAACTATAAGGGAACAGAGCAAGATGAGGATAATGCAAGTTATTATGGAAAAAGAATACCTGAAATGGGCTATATAGATTTTCTTAAAGACTCAAATCAAATAATTAATTTTGTTAGAGCTCAATCATATCCTTATCCAGGCGCATATTCTTATTTGAAAGATGGTAGAAAAATAATTATTAATAAAATTAAAATTGCGAGTGAAAAAATTTCATTAAGTTTAATAGGAGTTATTGAAGTTATCGATAATAAGTACTTTGTTAAGTGTATTGATAAAGTGTTGGAGTTAGTTGATTTTGATATTTTAAATTAATAATATAGTTTATATATTTAGTATAATTATTGGAAAAATAAGAAGTATAAAAAGGTGAATAAGTATGAAAAGCATAAAGATAAAAAATAAGATAATATCAAATGACCATAGGTCATTTATCATAGCAGAAATTTCTGCAAATCATAACCATGATATAGAGATTGCAAAAAAAATGATAAGAGAAGCTAAAAAAGCTGGTGCAGACGCAGTTAAATTGCAAACATATACTGCTGATACAATAACTCTTGATTGTGACAATGAATATTTTCAAATTAAACAAGGAACTATATGGGATGGAACTACTCTACATAAGCTTTATAAAGAAGCATATACTCCATGGGAGTGGCATAAAGAATTAATGGAGGTTGCAGACGAAGAAGAAATTATATGTTTTTCTTCACCTTTTGATAAATCAGCTGTTGATTTTTTAGAAGAATTAAATGTTCCAGCATATAAAATTGCATCATTTGAAATTACGGATATACCATTAATTGAATATATAGCTAAAAAAGGAAAGCCGGTTATAATATCAACTGGAATAGCAACTATTCAAGAAATACAAGATGCAGTAGATGTATGTAGAAAAGTTGGAAATGACCAAGTAATTTTACTTAAATGTACTAGTGCGTATCCATCTAAATTAGAAGAAATGAATTTAAAAACTATACCTAATATGGCAGAGACATTTGATGTTTTATGCGGATTGTCAGATCATACTTTAGGTATAACTGTTCCTACTGGAGCAGTCGCTCTAGGTGCAAAAGTGATTGAAAAGCATTTTATAATAGATAGAAAAATGGGAGGACCGGACTCTACATTCTCACTAAATATAGATGAATTTGCACAAATGGTATCATCGATAAGAGATATAGAAAAGGCATTAGGAAAAGTAAATTATACATTATCTGATAAAGCTTTGAAGAATAGAGAATTCAGTAGATCATTATTTATAGTAAAGGATATTAAAGCAGGAGAAAAGTTTACAGAAGAAAATGTTAAATCTATAAGACCAGGATTTGGATTACATCCTAAGTACATCAAGGATGTAATAGGAAAAAGATGTAATGGAGATTTTGAAAAAGGGACACCTTTAAAATGGGGATATGTGGAGTCAGGTGATTAAGTGAAAATAGCAATAAGAGCGGATGGTGGTTCTCAAATAGGGATGGGACATATAATGAGAACATTAGTTTTAGCTAAAGAATTAGCAAAAACCAATGATATTTTTTATGTATGTAGAATAGATTATCTAACATCTAATAAGTACAAACCTGGTATAGACAAGATTAAATCTGAAGGATTTAATGTAGTAACTATAAAAGAAGGTATTTTTGTTGAAGAATTATGCAAAGTTAATGCAGATTGCTTAATCACAGATAGTTATGATGTGAATGAGGAGTACTTTAATATTACTAAGAAATTTTTTAAAGTTACTGGATATATAGATGATATGAATTTGTATTACTTTAATGTAAATTTTATAATTAATCAAAATATTGGAGCAGAAAAATGTTTCTATAAGGTAAATAAAAATACAAAATTATTTTTAGGAACTGAATATACTATGTTAAGAGAAGAATTTAGAAACATTCAAAAAAAGGTTGTTAATCCACAAATAGCGGATATTATGATAACTGTAGGGGGATCAGATTCTGAAGGACTTACGAATATTATATGTAATTATATACAAGAGTTAGAATTTAGATTTCATGTTGTAATAGGTCCATCTTTTGAAGAAGACAATATTAAAGAATTAATAATATTAAGTGAAAAAACGAAAAATGTAAATTTATATTTTAATGCTAATATGGTTAAGTTGATGAAAAAATGTGATATAGCTATTTCTGCATGTGGAAGTACATTATATGAATTTGCAGCGTGTGGAGTTCCAATAATAGGAATAATACTTGCAGATAATCAAAAGGAAGTTGCTATAAATCTACAAAGTAAAGGTGCTATAGAATATTTAGGGTGGTATGATGAACTTAACAAAGAAGTTTTGTGTAATGCAATTTTAGAATTAAATAAGAATATTAATAAAAGAAGGAAAATGAGTAAAAAGAGTACATGTATTGTTGATGGTAGAGGTGCTGAACGAATTACAAATGTTTTGAACAAGGTCTTTGGGATAAAAAAGTTTGACGTTTAAATATAAATGGCAGATGAGATAAAAATAAAAACCTTATCTGTTTTTTTATAAATCACCCCTGGGGTGTAAATATTTCCAGATAGATGCAAATGTAAATTTAAAACATAAAGTTTTTATGATAAAAACCGATAACTAAATATTGTTAAAATAAAAAATGGTGGTGATTAAATGAGATTAAGTCATAATATGTTTTCCGCAAATATATATAATAACTATAAAAAGCAACTTACAAATAATTCTTCTGCTGTTAACAATATAAGTTCTGGTCTTAAGCTTAATTCAGCTAAGGATAATCCTAATAAGATAACTCAAAGCCAAATGCTTAAGATACAAGTTTTAAGTAATGCAGCAGCAAAAAGGAATATTGAAGATACTAACTCTATGATTCAAACTTTTGATGGTGCTATGCAAGAAATGAATGACAGTTTATGCAGAGTTAAAGAGTTAACAGTTCAAGCAGGAGGCGGAACATTAACTTCTAAAGACAGAGAAGTAATTCAAAAGGAAATTGATCAGTTGACAAATCATTTAGATTATATGGCTAAAAATACAGAGTTTAATGGTGTTAAACTTATAAATGAAGATAAGGCTACTATTAAAGATGGAGCAGTAACTTCTATGATAGGAAGTTTACAAGATGAACTTACAGTTCTACCTAAGTTTAATCTTACAGCTGAAGGGTTAGGATTCAAAGATGATACTGGCAAAAAACTTTTAGATGTAACAAATAAAGATAATATAGGTAATTCTTTAGATATAATAGATACAGCTATACAATCTGTATCTAGTGCTAGGAGTAAGTACGGAGCAATACAATTAAGACTTGAGGGGACGGGAGATGCTATATCTGAAAATAGTATGTCATTAGAAAAATCTCAAAGTAATATTGCAGATGCGGATATTGCATTTGAGATGCTTAAGTTTTCAGAAAGTCAAATATTAATACAATCATCTATTTCTTTAATTGCTCAAAGTAATAATTTCCCACAAGATGCATTGAATGTTTTAAAAAATATTAGATAAATAAATATTATATTTATATGCTTTACTTAATAATAAATTTGATTTTATGTTGATTTTTATATTAAGTAAGGCGTTTTTATTTATATAATTAAAAAGCAAAATATATTGTTGGAAATTTTATTAAAAAATTTTTAAAAAAATTTTGTTTTATTTTGAAAAATCATGGAAAATAGGTTATAATATAGTTGTAATATGTAATACAATTGAATAGGCAAAACTAATTAAAGTTAGTGACGCAAAGCTATAGGGGCTAAGGAGCAATCTATGCCAGCCAGTTGCCGAAGGGTATAATATACTTTTTGTTTTAATTAATTCTATGTAAAAGCAATTAATTTAATTAATATGTTTTTTTATATATAATTAATTTCATTATGTAACTACTCTTTAGGGGTGGTTTTTTATTTTGGATTAGATTAATTAATTAAAATTAAACACTAGATAAAAAATATGAAATACATGTCTTATATTAAATAAAAATGAATATGACAGAAAAGGTGAAAAAGTTATAGTTTTCTCAATAAGATATACTGAAATATGAAATTTTTATAAAATATTTAATTGTTTTCAAAAAAAGTAGTTAAAAACAATTTTATATATAGTATAATAGAATATGGATTTATGGAAATGCAAAATATTTAGAATAAAATATTGCAATATTTGTAATAATTTGGATTAAAAGTAAAAAAAGATGTAGCATAAATATAGTTATTATTTTATAATTATATTAAATAGATAAAAAATGTATTATTATTGGGTAAAATATAACTATTTAAATTATTAAAGAAATTATTATGGGGGGAAACACATGCCTATAAATTCAATTAAATCATATGATACATATAATTTGATCAAAGATGGACTTAAAGCATCTAATGCAAGGTCAAAAGCTATAGCTAATAATATGGCAAATATAAACACAAAAGGATATAAAAAATTCAATGTAATTTTTGAAGAAAACTTAAAAAATAGCTCAGATACAAAGGATTTATCATTGAAAATTACAAATTCTAGACATTTAAGAGGAAATAATGATTTAAATGGCGATATAGAAGTCGTAAGAGAAGAAAATACTAGTATGAGAACTGATGATAACAATGTAGATTTAGAACTTGAAAAAGTTAATCAAGCTGCTAATACATTAAAATACAATGCTTTGATTACTAAATTAAATGGGAAATTTAATAGTTTAAAAACTGTTATAAAGTAAAGGAGGGATAATTTATGAATGCATTTACATCTATGCAAATAAGTGCCACAGGTATTTCAGCAGAAAGATTAAGAATGGATACAATAACATCTAACATGACTAATTCAAGTACCACAAGAAGTGCAGATGGTAGTGGTCCTTATGTTAGAAAAATAGCAGTTTTTCAAGAAGCACTTGATGAAAATAGAAAAATGGCAGGAATTAAACCAGTGAAAATCGTAGAGGATAAATCACCACTTAGAAAGGTTTATAACCCTACTCATCCTGATGCGGATGCAACAGGATATGTAACTATGCCTAATGTTAATGTGCTAAATGAAATGGCGGATATGATGGTATCTACAAGATCATATGAAGCCAATGTAGAAACATTAAATGCACTTAAAGGAATGTTTTCAAAAGCTTTAGAAATTGGTAAATAAGGAGTAAATAAGAATGAAGATTATTAATGGGTTTGACCAAAAACAAGTGTTATTTAACAATAAATTTGATGTTTTAAATAATAAAAATGGACAAGAAGTTACATCTAATAAAGAAAACAATGTGAGCTTTGGTGAAACATTGAAAAATTGTATAAGTGATGTAAATACAAAACAAGTACAAGCTGATAATTACACCAATGCTTTTGTTAAAGGTGATGATGTAAATATAGATGAAGTTATGATAAAAGGAGAAGAGGCAAGCTTAGCATTACAATTCTTAGTTAAAACTAGAGATAATTTAGTGGAATCATATAAAGAATTAATAAAAATGCAATTGTAACTGAAGTGAGGAGTGCTACGATAAATGAATAAACTTTTAGAAAAAGTCAAAGGGCTGTGGGAAAAGTTTAAAACTCAAAGCAAGAAAATAAAAATTGCTATTTTTGTATCCTGTGTTGCTGTAATTCTTGCTATTGCAAGTACAGTAATTTACACATCATCAAATAAGTACCAAATTTTGTTTTCAAATCTTGATCCCAAAGATGCACAGACTATACTCGCTAAGCTAAATGAACAAAAAGTTACAACCAAAATACAAGGGGATACTATTTTAGTACCTAATGATAAGGTAGATCAATTAAGGCTAGAACTAGCTCCTGAATTGAAATCAGGAAGTAGTGGATATGAATTAATGGATAGTGGAAGTTCTTTTGGAATGACGGACGAGGAGTTTAAAGTTAAAAAGTTAAGAATGCAAGAGGGAGAACTTGAAAAAACAATAAAAAGTTTTTCTCAAGTACAAAGTGCAAGAGTTCATATAACACCATCTACAGACTCAGTTTTTGTTAAGGAAAGTACGCCAGGAAAGGCTGCTGTATACTTAGAGTTAAAGACAGGAAGCGAAATTACTAAAGATCAAGTGAAATCAATAGTTGCACTTGTTTCAGGTAGTACAGAAAATATTCCTAAAGAAAATATTGAAGTCATAGATGATAAGATGAATTTACTTACAGCTAATTTAAATGATGATGAAAATGAGATGATGAGCTCAGAATCGTTAGATAAGCAATATTCTTTAGAAAAAAATTATGAAAGTAAATTACAAAAGGAAATAGTAAGCTTATTAGAACCTGTTATAGGTAAAGACAAGGTTAAGGCTACTATTAATGTAGACTTAGATTTTGATTCTAAGCAACAAACACAAACAGTGCTTGATCCTAATAAAGTAGTTGTAAGTCAACAAACAATTAAAGAAGTTAATAATAATGGTACTGATGGGAACATTAGCGAGAGTCCCGTTGATAATAATATAAGTAACACTACAGATAATAAAAATAATACAAATTCTAATTCAACAAGAGAAGAACAAAAAAATAACTATGAAATTGGAAAAACTGAAACTAAGGTTATTAGCGCGCCAGGTGAAGTTAAGAGAATGACAGCTTCAGTTGTGGTTGATGGAAATTTAGACGCAGCAACTCAAAAGGCTATTGAAAATGCAGTATCTAATGCAATTGGATTTAATTCTGTTAGAGGAGATCAAATTTCTGTATTAGGTATGAATTTTGATCCAAGCCTAAAAGAAGACGCTCAAAACCAAACAGATGCATTTAATGCAGAAGCTAAACAAAAGGAAATGCAAAAATATATAATTATGGGTGCTGTAGCATTATTAGCTTTAATTATAATAATAGTTATTTTAGTTAAAAAGAGAAGAAAAAATGCTAAAGATGAGTATGATGATGAAACTCAATTGTTAGATGTAGTAGTTGGGGATGAAAAAGAATCAGAATTATTTGAACCAATAGAATTTGAGACTAAAAATGAAAAAACTCATATGGAAAATGAAATTAAAAAATATGCCACAGATAAGCCAGAGCAAGTGGTTGAAATTATCAAAGCTTGGCTTGCAGAGGATGAGAGGTGATAGTCTGTGAGTAAAGAACCTAAAAAATTAACAGGAGTTCAAAAAGCAGCAATACTTTTTATAACGCTTGGACCGGAAGCTTCATCAGGAATATTGAAAAAATTACCTGAGCAAGAGATTCAAAAGATATCATATGAAATTGCTAATATAACTTCTGTTACATCAGAACAAAGAGAAGAAATTTTAGATGAATTTTTAGAAATAAATAAAGCAAGAGATTATATAATTGAGGGCGGAATGGATTATGCTAAAGTTTTATTATCAAAAGCTTTAGGTGCACAAAGAGCAAATGAAATCTTAGAAAAAGTTTCAGAAGCTACATCACAATACAGACCATTTGCTATTGCTAGAAAAGCTGATGCTCATCAGCTTTTAAATGCAATAACTTATGAACATCCTCAAACTATAGCTTTAATTTTATGCTATTTACAAGCTGATAAAGCAGCTCAAGTTATGGCAGAACTTTCAGAAGAAACTCAAGCAGAGGTTGCATTTAGAATTGCAACTATGAGTAATACATCTCCAATGGTTATAAAAGAGATAGAGGCAGTACTTGAAAGTAAGTTGTCTTCTGTAGTAAAGACAGAGATGACAAGCTTAGGTGGAGTTCAAACATTAGTTGACATTTTAAATCAAGTTGATAGAACAACTGAAAAGAATATTACAGAGGGTCTTGAAAGAGAAGATGCAGAACTTGCAGATAAGATTAAGAGTTCTATGTTCGTATTTGAAGATATTATTACTCTTGATGATGTATCTATTCAAAGAATTCTTAGAGAAGTTGAAGTTAGTGATTTATCACTTGCACTTAAAGGCTGTTCAGAAGATGTTGCAAATGCAATTTATAGAAATCAATCTAAGAGAGCTGCTGCTTCTTTAAAGGAAGATATGGAATTCTTAGGACCTGTAAGACTTATGGATGTTGAAAAGGCACAACAAAAGATTGTTTCTATAATTAGAAGATTAGACGAATCAAATGAAATAATAATTTCAAGAGGTGGAGAAGATGCAATCATCGTATAGTATTATAAAAAAGAACTGTGCTTTGGATGCAGAAAAAAAGAAAATTTCTACTGAATATATATCTAAGAAAAAGAAAACAGAGTTTGAAGAAAATATTGAAGAAGAACTTCAAGAAAAATTTTATTCAAAAGAAGAAGTAGATGCTTTAATTGAAAAGTATGAAGAAATAGGAAAAAGAATAATACAAGATGCCAACAATGAAAAACAGGGAATCATTTTAAGAGGAACCATGCAAGCTCAAAATTTGGAAAAAGAAGCTTATGAAAAGGGATATGAAGAAGGGCTAAAAAATGGTTATGATGACGGATATAAAAAAGCTTATGATGAAAATATAGACTTAGCTAAAGCTAAATCTCAAGAAATTATTGATAAAGCAGAAGATGTGTTAAGATCTGCTAATGAGAATTATGCTAAATATTTAGAAGATAAGAAATCTGATATTTTAAAATTATCTTTAGAAATTGCTAAAAATATTTTAAGGAAAGAATTAGGTCATGAAGATTCAATGAATTTATTGGTTGAAGAAGCTATTCAATTATCTAAAGATGAAGAGAATTTAATAATAAAGTGCAATTCTCTTCATGCCGAAGAGCTTAAATCACAAGTTAATAGATGGAAAATTTCTTATTCTATAAAAGATGAGATTTTCATCTTAAATGATGACTTTATAGAGCCAGGAAATGCTATCATAGAAAAGCCCAATGGTAAAGTAATTGTTGGATTTGATATAGGCATGGAAGCAATAAAAAAAGAAATATTGGGACAAGATTAGGAGTATTAAACATGATGGATATTGACTTTAATAACTTAATCAAGAAGGTTGACAATACTAATTCAATATATACTGAAGGTGTAGTTAATAAAGTAATTGGTCTTACAGTTGAAGTAAAAGGAATAAAAGGATTTGTTGGAGAGTTATGTATTATATATAATGAAAAAAATACTCCTGTTAATTGTGAAGTGGTTGGTTTTAAAGATGGATTTGTTGTTTTAATGCCATTAGATGAATTAATAGGAATTTCTCCAGGATGTAGAGTAGTTCCAATGCGTAAGCCTTTAAGTGTAAGATGTTCTGACAAACTATTAGGTGAAATTATTGATGGATTAGGAAAGCCACTAAGGGGTGAAGAGCTTCTAGAAGGAGAAGATTACCCACTAGAAAATAATCCACCAGATCCTTTGAAAAGAAAAAGAATTAAAGAAATAATGCCAACAGGTATTAGAGCTATAGATGGATTCTTAACTTGTGGAGATGGTCAAAGAATAGGTATTTTTGCAGGAAGTGGAGTTGGTAAGAGTACTACTCTTGGGATGATAGCAAGAGAAGCAAAGGCAGATGTCAATGTTATTGCTTTAATTGGAGAAAGAGGTAGAGAGGTTCTGGAATTTATAGAGAAAGATCTAGGACCAGAAGGTATGAAAAAATCAGTTGTAGTTTGTGCTACTTCTGATAAACCAGCATTAATAAGATTAAAGGGTGCTCTTACGGCTACTGCAATAGCAGAATATTTTAGAGACAAAGGTAAAAAAGTAATTTTAATGATGGATTCTGTTACAAGATTTGCAATGGCTCAGAGAGAAGTAGGTCTTGCAATAGGAGAGCCTCCTGCAACAAAGGGATATACACCATCAGTATTTGCTAAGTTACCAAAATTAATGGAGAGGTCTGGGACGTCAGAAGATGGTTCAATAACTGCTTTTTACACAGTTTTGGTTGATGGAGATGATTTTAATGAACCAATAGCAGATGCTGTAAGAGGTATCTTGGATGGGCATATTGTACTATCAAGATCTCTTGCTCATAAAAATCATTATCCTGCAATTGATATATTAAATAGTGTAAGTAGACTTATGAATTCAATAGCTCCACCACAGCATATAAAAGCAGCTTCTATTGCTAGAGACCTTTTAGCAACATATAAAGAATCAGAGGATTTAATTAATATAGGAGCATATGTAAAAGGTAGTAATAAAAAAATAGATTTAGCAATTTCTTATCATGATAAAATAGAAGAATTTCTGCGTCAAACTGTTAATGAAAAATCAAATTTTGATGAGAGTATAAGTTATTTAGTGTCAATGTTTGAATAGTAAATATCACACATCAGTAGTGGAGGTATGGTAAGTGGCAGAAAAATTTAAATTTAGTTTAGATAAGCTTCTTGAAATAAGACAAGATAAAGAAGAAGAGAGCAAAAGAATTTTTACTGAAACACAAAGACAAAAACAAAACACTGAAAAAAAATTAAATCAATTAAAGTTTAATTATGATAAATATAATGGAATTGTTCCAGGGGAAGATGTAGTATACCAAAAATTAAAAAGGTATTATCTTCAAGGACTTGAAACTGGAATTAAAGAAACTGAAAAAGATTTAGTTTTGAAGGATAAAAAAGTCAATGAAGCTAGAAATGATTTGGTATCTAAACAGGTTGATAGGAAAACTGTTGAAATATTAAAAGAAAAAAAACTTTTAGAACATATTAAAGAGGAAGAAAGGGTTGAACAAGTTAACCTTGATGAAATAGCCCTTTATTCATATATGAGAAGAATCAATGAAGGGAGGTGAGAATAAATGAAAATGAATATAAGTTCTAATTTAAATTTAACATCATTAAATACAGAATCTAATGTAACACCATCTAAAGTTAATAGTGTATCACATAGTAATGATAAAAATTACACTGCAAAAAGTAAAGATGATACAAGCTTTAAAGATGTACTAAATGAAAAATCAAATACAAAAGTAGAAAATACAAAGAATGATAGTGAAAATATAAAAGGTAAGATTGAAGCTGTAGATAAAAATGTTAATGACAAAGATGTTAATGTAGAAGAAAAAATTAATGAAATAGAAGAAAAACTTGATACTGCATCAAAAGATGAAATTATTGAAATGTTAAATTCAATTTTTAATATGTTATCTTCTGTTAAAGATGAAAATATTGAAGTAAAAGATTTAAATTCTGATATATTGAATTCAATAATTAACAACTTAGGTAAAGAAAATAGTGATTTACCTAAGCTTCTTGAAAATCTATTAAATGCTTCAGAAAGTCCTTTAACTAATTTATTAAATTCTGATAATAAAGATTTATTAAATAAGTTATTGAGTAAGTTAGGAAATAAACTTGATGAAGATACAGATGTATCAAATAAAGTTAAAGATTTAATGAGCCAAATATCAAGTTCATTAGAAAATAAGGAAAATAAAACTTCTAACTTTAATACTGCATTTAAGAATTTTGAGCAAAATGCCAATTCTCAAATGAATAATCAAAATATTGAAGAAGAAAAAGTACCTACAAGCACTTCAGATGAAGATGATTTTTTAAATAAGCTTTTAAACAATAATAAAGATGATAGCGTATTAAATAAAATCAATTTACTTTCTTCAAGAAATGAAATTAATTCAAATAATGTAGCTGCTCCAACTGAGCCAGTAACAATAAATAAAGCAACTATGGGAGACGATTTAATTAAAAATGTTAAGCTTATGATTACAAACTCTATGAAAGAATTAACAGTAAAAATAAACCCAAAAGATTTAGGTCAAGTTACTATTAGTTTGATTCAAGAAAATGGAATAATGAAAGCTAATATAAAAGCAAATTCTAAAGAAACATTTGAACTTCTTTCACAAAATTTAGTTGAAATGAAAAAAGCCATAGGTGAACAAAATATAAAAGTTGCTGATGTAAATGTAGAATTGTATCAAGAAGATACTACATTCTTTAAAGAACAAGGCTTTGGAAGAGGATTAGCTAAAGAAGATCAAAAACAAAACAGTAATAATGGACAAACATCTGAAATTGATTCAGTGGAATCAGAAGATGATATTATAGAAGATTTAAATAGTAATTTAGACTTTTTTGCTTAGGAGGTGAAGTTATGACTTTTTCTATGAGTGATGTAAATGCAGCTCTCGGTAAGACCAATGCATCTAATGCAGCAAATAGTAAGACTAATTCTACTCAAGGGAAAATGACAACTGATAGAGGAACTAAAATATCTAAATCAGGTCAAGAATTTGATAAAAACTCATTTTTAAAGCTTTTATCAGCTCAGTTATCTAATTTAGATCCAACATCTGATCAAGACTCAACGGCATATGTTACTCAAATGGCACAATTTGCAGCTATGGAACAAATGTACAACTTAAATGATACGATGAGTAATTTTTCATATCAACAATTAATTGGTAAGGGTGTAACATTAGATGCAGTAAATGGTAAAGGTGAATTATATACAGGCGTAGTTAGAGGAGTGTCTAAAGATAAATATGGTACTTATATTTCTGTAGAAGTTAATGAAAATGGTAAAAATGAGTACAAAGTATTTGATGTTAGTAAGATACAAACAGTCTTAGAAGTTCCTAATTATACAGCGTCAGATGTTAATAGCATATTAGTGAATTCAGACTTTTTATCAGCTTCAGCTTTAAAGGATCAAAAAGTAGTTATTTCTACTTATGATGAAAATAATAAGAACATCATAATAAAAGGAACCATAAAAAGTACATTTATAGATAATGGTGTTGTTAAAGTTAGAGTAGAGACTGAAGATGAAGAAGGAAACTTAATTACAAAGGAATATCCATACGCTTCAATAGTAAAAGCAGGAGATTTAACTGAAGATGACATGAATGTTAAACCAGAAGAAAAGCCAGAGGAAAAGCCTGAAGAGAAACCAGAAGAAGATTCAAAAGTAGAAAATACAAATAAGGTGGATTCACAAAATCCAACAGAAGAAGAAAAGGTAAGTCAAGTTTTAGGAATGGTAGATAATAAGGACAAGGCAGGATACGGACAAGACTATGCAAATGACCTTGAAAAATTACAATCAATATTAGGAAAATAATTGAGTTATAGAATAATCAATGGTCAAGTGTATCCAATAGGTACCTTTGAACCTGTTAAGAATACCAATCCAAAATTTACAACAAAAACAGAAGAAAAAAATAGTTTTAAAGATGTATTAAATAATGTTATCAATAAGAATCAAGGTTTTATTGTATCAAAGCATGCAGCTGAAAGACTAAATGAAATTAACTTTACAGATAAAGATATGCAAGAAATTGAAAAAGGATTCCAAATCGCAAAAGATAAAAACTCAAAGAATTCTGTTATTTTGTACAAAGATACTGCATTAATTGCAAGTATAGAAAATAGGACATTAATAACAGCTATTGAGAAAGAAAGAGCAAAAGATAATATATTTACCAATATAGATAGTGTGGTAATATTATAGGCTGGACCTTAGACAATTGACAATTAACATTTAAAGAATAAATAATTTTATGATTGTAAATTAAATATTGTAAATTGAACATTGTTAGTATGGAAGCCTAAACTTGTTGAATGATAGAGACAAGTTAACAAATTATGATTTGGAGGCAATAAAATATGTTAAGATCAATGTATTCTGGAATAAGTGGAATGAAATCTAATCAAGTTAAGTTAGATGTTATAGGTAATAATATAGCCAATGTAAGTACAACAGGATTTAAAGCATCAAGTGCAAGATTTTCTGATATGCTTTATCAAAATATGTCATCAGCAACAGCACCAACTGGGCAAAAAGGTGGTACAAATGCTAAACAAGTAGGACTTGGAGCACAACTTTCAAGTATAAATAAAGTTATGGGACAAGGCAATGCATTATCAACAGGAAGAAGCTTAGATGTATGTGTTGATGGTGATGGATATATTATGGTAAGTAAAGGTCCGGAAGTTTATAAAGGTGGGACAATTGATGCAAAAGGAACTATTGGTATAGATAAATCTGGAAAGTTATCAGGAGGTAGCGAAAACGAGATTTTGTATACAAGAGATGGAAACTTTACTCTTGATTATGAAGGAAATCTTTTAACAGCAGATGGATACAGGGTAATGGGATACTTACTTCAAAATGGCACAGATGGGGATGTTAAATCTAGTATAGAATGGAAAGAAGAAAATGGCAAAAAAACTGCAATAGCAAATTATGTAGATGCTGATTCTAAGTCTTTACAAGCAGTAGGTGAAGGAAAAGAACTTCATACTTTAAAGATACCAGATAAAGTTTTAGCACCTAAAAGAGATGAAAATGGAGATCCAACAACTGAGTTTGTTGAAGTACCAGTAAAAAGTTTTTCAATAGGAAAAGATGGGGTAATTACAGCAGTACTTGGAGATGGTAGTAGAACAGCACTTGGTCAAATAGCTATGGCTACTTTTAAAAATCCAGAAGGTTTAACTACAATAGGAGCAAATAAGTTACAAACATCACCTAACTCAGGACCTGAAATAATAAAGACACCAAAGGGAAAATTAGCAGATGATTATACTGATAATAGTAAAGGCTTTGGAGAATTTGTACAAGGAACCCTTGAATCATCAAATGTAGATTTAACAGAACAATTTACAGATATGATAACAGCAACAAGAGCTTTCCAAGCTTCATCAAAAATGATAACTACAGGTGATGAAATACTTCAAACAATAACTGGCTTGATGAGATAAGATTAATAAAAAACTTATATTCAGAAATTTACACTCCGGCTGAATATTAGCTTTATTAATAAAAGTTATTATAACTTTTATATGCTATACGATTAGAAGAGATAAATTGATTATTAACAGTTTGTAAATAAAACATAAAACTTTAATGATTATTGATAACAAAAGATAAAATTTGAAAATAAACGGAGGAAAATTAAATATGCTAAGATCGATGTACTCAGGAATAAGTGGGATGAAAGCTAACCAAGTTAAATTAGATGTTATAGGTAATAATATTGCCAATGTAAGTACAACAGGATTTAAGGCATCAAGTGCAAGATTTTCTGATATGCTTTATCAAAATATGTCATCAGCAACAGCACCAACTGGGCAAAAAGGTGGTACAAATGCTAAACAAGTAGGACTTGGAGCACAACTTTCAAGTATAAATAAAGTTATGGGACAAGGTAATGCATTATCAACAGGAAGAAACTTAGATGTATGTGTTGATGGTGATGGATATATTATGGTAAGTAAAGGTCCAGAGGTTTATAAAGGTGGAACAAGTGAAGGTACTGGAACTATTGGAATAGAGACTTCTGGAAAATTATCAGGTGGTAGTGAAAGTGAAATTTTATATACAAGAGATGGTAATTTTACTCTTGATTATGAAGGAAATCTTTTAACAGCAGATGGATACAGAGTAATGGGATATTTGATTCAAGATGGGGAAGAGGCAGATGCAAAGGCTAGTATAGAATGGGAAACTCCAGATGGAGGTACCACTAAAGTTGCAGTAGCAAACTATGTAGATGCTGATTCCAAAACATTAAAAGCAGTAGGGGAAGGAAAAGAACTTAATACTTTAAAAATACCAGATAAGGTAAAAACTTATCCTCTTAATGATGATGGTACTCCTAATACTAGTGAAAAACCAATAGAAGTTCCTGTTAAAAGTTTTTCTATAGGAAAAGATGGTGTAATTACAGCAGTTCTTGGAGATGGTAGTAGAACTGCACTTGGTCAAATAGCTATGGCTACTTTTAAAAATCCAGAAGGTTTAACTACAATAGGAGGAAATAAGTTGCAGACATCTCCTAATTCAGGACCTGAAATAATAAAAACACCTGTAGGTGGAATGAAAAATGAAGGTGGAGATCCAGCGAAGTTAGATAATAGTAAAGGCTTTGGAGAATTTGTACAAGGAACCCTTGAATCATCAAATGTAGATTTAACAGAACAATTTACAGATATGATAACAGCAACAAGAGCTTTCCAAGCTTCATCAAAAATGATAACTACAGGTGATGAAATACTTCAAACAATTACAGGATTAATGAGATAAGATAATTTAATGATTAGGGAGTAATATTTTCTCCCTAATTATTTAAACAAATAATATTAGAGTATAAGATTTATACTTAATGGGAGGATGTCAATGATTGAACTAACAGGAATGAATAATAAATCATTTATATTAAATGATGATCATATTGAAAAAATAGAACAAGTTCCAGAAACTTTAATTACACTAAGTAATGGGAAGAAGTACATAGTTATTGAAAGTGTAGATGAAATTAAATTTAAAATTCTAAAGTATAAAAGAGAAATTTTTATTCAGGGAAGATAGAGGAGGCATTTAGTAATGAAAAAAACTGATATAATGACTGCCGCGGGATTAATAATGGGTTTAGGATTAATGATTTATGGAATGGCAAGTGGAGGTTCAGGTGCAAGTAACTTAAAGCTTTTTTGGGATTTACCTTCAGTTGCTATAACAGGTGGTGGATCTATTGCAGCAGTAATGATTGTATATCCACTAGATGAAATAAAAAAAGCAGGAATATTATTTCTTCAATCATTTAAAGAACCAAAGTCATCTACAATGGAAACAATAAGTCAGTTCACAGAACTTTCAAGAAAAGCTAGAAGAGACGGGTTATTATCTTTAGAAGATACAATATCTCAATTAGAAGATAAATTTTTAAAAAAAGGCTTACAAATGGTTGTTGATGGAATAGAGCCAGAATCTATAAAAGAAATATTAGAACTTGATATATCAGAAATGGAAGTAAGACATAAATCAGGAGCAGGAATTTTTTCAGCTTGGGGAGCATTTGCACCGGGATTCGGTATGTTAGGTACCCTTATAGGATTAATACAAATGCTTGCCAATTTAACTGATTCTAGTACAATAGCATCAGGAATGGGTAAAGCGCTTATAACAACATACTATGGTTCACTTATAGCTAATATTTTTGCATCACCAATAGCACAAAATTTAAATAACAAAAGTCAAAAAGAAGTTGCTATAAAAGAAATGATGCTTGAAGGTATACTTTCAATTCAATCAGGAGTAAATCCTAGAATTGTTGAAGATAAATTAATATCTTACTTATCACCACAAGAAAGAATAGTTTATGCTCAAAATAATTCAGAAAATAATGAAGGGGTTGCTTAAAAATGGCTAGAAAAAAGAAGTCAGATGATGGAGGCGGATTAAGAGGTGATGAATGGCTTGGTACCTATTCGGATTGTGTTACACTACTTTTAACCTTTTTTATTTTACTTTATTCTATGTCAAGTGTTGATGCACAAAAAGTACAATCAATATCTCAGGCTTTTGTATCAGTTATGACAGGTCAGTCAGCTGACACATTTCTTCAGTACAACCAATATGATGGAAAGGTTCCTATAATTGGTGGAGAATCAGATGTTGAAGGTGTAATTGATGCAGAATCTTTAGGAAAAGAAACTATGTATCAAGATGTAAAAGATTATGTTGAAAAAAACAATTTATCTGGAGCTATGGATATTATTCAAGATGAACGTGGCGTTATATTAGAGCTAAAAGATACTGTTTTATTTCAATCTGGTCAAGCAGATTTAATTCCTGGTAGTAAGGAAGTTTTAGATAAAGTTAATACATTAATTTCAGCATTACCTAATTCAGTTATAGTAGAAGGACATACGGATAATGTACCTATAAGTAATTATAAATATGCAAGTAATTGGGAATTATCTACTCAAAGAGCTGTAAATGTAGTTAAATATTTTGTTGAGACAAAGAGTAATGATCCAATGAAATTTAGTGCAGCAGGATATGGAGAGTATAGACCTATAGTTTATAATAATTCTGAAGAGAATAAAGCTAAAAATAGAAGAGTTAACATATTAATAATTAATGAAAAAGATAATAAGGAGCGATAATAATGGCTGATAAAGATAAGGGTAAGGATAAAGAAGCAAAAGGCAAATCAGGCAATATGAAAACTATTATAATATTTGTGGTAGCTTTACTGATAGTTGGTGGAGGAGTTTTTGGCGCAACTTATATGTTTATGCAAAAGAATGCTAAAACAGTTATTCAAGAAAAAACCACTGAAATAACTTATGTAGATATTGGAGAAATTACTGCAAACCTAGCAGATGAAGGTGGAAAGAGATACTTTAAAGGTCAAATATCAATAGGGTATGATAAGACAGATAAAGATGCAGAAACTGAACTAAAAGAAAAAAAAGTTGTAGTAAGAGATTCAATAATATTTTATTTAAAAGCTTTAAAATTAGATTATATTAATAATACTAATAATGAAAAAGAAATAAAAGATCAACTTATGGACAAAATAAATAAGCAATTAACAAAGAGTAAGATAGTTGATGTTAGATTTGATAGTATAATAACTCAATAGAAAGAAGAAAAAAATATGGAATTTAGTTTTTTTAAGATGATTCTAAATTTGATAATGTCTTTATTAGTTGTCTTTTCACTTATGTTTTTAATGTTTAAAATATTAGGAAGTAAGGTAAAAGCAGTTAATGACAATAAATATGTAAAAGTTATAGATAGAACTCAAATAACAAAGGAAAATTCTATAGTAGTAATCAAAGTAGGTAATAAGGGATATCTACTTACAAATACACAAACAGGTATGGAAAAATTAGAAGATTTATCTGAAGAAGAAATTAATAAAATTGAAGAAGAGAAAAGAAATAATATGTATCTTATAAATGAGTCATATATAAAGAAATCTGAAGATATAAAGAAAAAGGTTTTAAATATATTTAAGAATTTACACATCAAAGGAAGATAAAGATGAAAAAAAATAAAAACAAAGTTATGTTTGTGTTGATTTTGGCTTTTGCTATCATAACATTTTGTGGAATAAAAGCATATGCAGTTCCTGAAAGCATAGATTTACCACAAGTAAATTTAGGTATTGGAGATGGTGAAAGTAGTCCCAACGATTATGTTAATAATATAAAGATATTAATATTTTTCACTATTCTTGCAGTACTACCATCTATAGTCATAATGTTAACATCTTTTACAAGAATAGTAGTTGTATTTTCATTTATTAAAAGTGCTATAGGTGTACAACAAGCAATACCAAATCAGATTTTAACAGGATTGGCATTATTTATCACTATATTTATTATGTCACCAGTATATAATGAAATTAATACAAATGCTTTTAAACCATATATTGAGCAGAGTATAACACAGGATGAAGCCATTGAAATAGGTTCAAAACCGATAAAAGATTTTATGCTGAAACAAACTAGAGAAAAAGACTTAGAGTTATTTGTAGAGATTAATAATGTGAATAAAGAAGAATTAACTAGAGAAAATGTTCCATTTACAACTTTGATTCCTGCATTTGCAATAAGTGAACTAAAAACAGCGTTTCAAATAGGATTTTTAATATATTTGCCGTTTATAGTAATTGATATGGTTGTGGCAAGCGTACTTATGTCAATGGGTATGATGATGTTACCGCCAGCTATGGTATCATTGCCATTTAAATTATTATTATTCGTAATGGTAGATGGATGGTACTTACTCGTAAAATCGTTAATTATGAGCTTTTCGTGAGGTGGAAATTTATGAGTCAAGCGTTATTAAATGGGGTTGTTAAAGATACTATAATAGTTGCTGCAAAACTAGCAGCACCAATATTATTTGTAGTATTAATTGTTGGATTACTTATAAGTATTATACAAGCAACAACCCAAATTCAAGAACAAACTTTAACTTTTGTTCCTAAATTAATTGCTGGAGCTATAGTTGGAATATTTTTAGGAAGCTGGATGCTTCAAACCTTAATGTCTTTTACAACAAGAATATTTGAATTGATTACAAAAGTTACAGCGTAAAGGGGAGGTAGTGCATTGTGATTGAAACGGCCTACTTTCTTGCATTATTTTTTATATTTTTAAGATTAACATCTTATTTTGTTATTGTTAATGCATTTTTTCAAACAGGAACACCACATATATTAAAAGGAGCATTAAGTTTAATAATCTCTATTGCGGTATTAGCTGGAGTAGATTATTCAACTGTAAATGAAATAAATAATGTATATTATTTAATTATTTATGGGTTAAATGAAGTTATGACTGGCTTAGTGCTAGGATTCATAACTAACATGATTTTTGAAGTAGTAAAATTTGCAGGAAGCTGGATGGATATTCATGCGGGATTTTCTATGGTATCAATATTAGATCCAACTTCACACTCTCAAACTACTTTAATTGGAAATTTTTCTTATATGATAGCCACAGTTATTTTCTTTATTGTGGACGGTCATCATATAGTAATAAAATTATTAATTGAAAGTTTTAGAATAGTACCTATTGGTCAAACATTAGTTTATCAAGAAACTATGATGGCTGTAATTTCTACTATTACTGAATACTTTGTATTAGGAGTGAAAATAGCAGTACCACTTGTACTGATAATTGTTATAACTGATTTATGTTTAGGACTGATATCAAGAACTGTACCTACAATTCCAATAATGATATTTGGTTTACCAATTAAAAATTTATTAGGACTTGCTACATTTGTAATTTTATTACCGCTGATATTTAAAGTGGTTAGTAGTGCAGTTTATAACTTATCAGATGTTTTTGAACATATTTTTAGAGCAATTCCTGCAATTCCTCTAGCATTGATATTTGCAGATGAAAAAACAGAAGAAGCAACTCCAAAGAAAAAATCAGATTCAAAGAAAAAAGGACAAATGGCTAGAAGTAAAGATGTAAGTGTTGCTATTACTATGGCTGCATGTACATTAGCAGTTTCTATGTTGTGGGGAAGTTTAGTAAATACTTTTAAAGGTGTTTTAACTTATTTTTTAGCATTCCCAAGTTTAAAAGATTTTAATGAATTAACTGCTATAAACTTTATTGTATTTAGTCTTTTAAAGGTAGCTGCTGTGTTTTTACCATTTGCATTAGCAATAATGATAGCAGGAGTAGCATCAAGTATAATTCAAACTGGTTTCCTTATAACAGGAGAACCATTAAAACCTTCATTAGGTAAGATAAATCCTTTAAAAGGTTTTAAAAATATGTTTTCTAAAAGAAGTTTAGTTGGTTTAATTAAAAATCTTATAGTAGTAACAATAATATCTATACTAGCTTATAAGTATGTTAAGAATAATTACGTTGATATAATAAATATTTCGAGTTTATATTTACCTTCTTTAGGGGATGAAGTAAAAAATTTAGTTGTAGGAATATTTATGCAAATAACATTGGCATTAGTTATTATTGGTGCAACAGATTATTTTGTACAATTTAGAATTCATAACAAAGAATTAAAAATGACTAAACAAGAAATTAAGGATGAATATAAGCAAGCAGAGGGTGATCCTCAATTAAAAGCGAAAATAAAGCAAAAGCAAAGAGAAATGGGAATGAGAAGAATGATGCAATCTGTTTCAGATGCTACAGTTGTAATTACAAATCCTACTCACTTAGCTATTGCATTAAAATATGAAGAGGGTGGAAACATGGAAGCACCTAAAGTTGTTGCTAAGGGTGCAGACAATGTTGCAATTAGATTAAAAACAATTGCTAAAGACAATGATGTTCCTATTGTTGAAAATAAGCCATTAGCAAGGCTAATGTATGACAGGGTAGAAATAGATCAAGATATACCACAAGATTTATATCAAGGGGTAGCAGAAGTACTAGCAATAGTATTGAAGTTAAAGAAGAACTCTTAGTTTTATATTAAATAAAGGATGGGATAAGGTTGGGACTTGAAAATAAAAGACTCGATATAAAAAACAACTTAGATGTACTTGTAGCGGCTGGTGTTATATGTATAGTACTTATGATGATAATACCATTACCAAAAACATTATTAGATGTACTTTTGGCATTTAACATAACGTTATCTGTTGTTATTATAATTATAACAATGTTTACTACAAATGTATTGCAATTATCAGTATTTCCAACACTGCTATTAATTACTACATTATTTAGATTAGGACTTAATATATCATCAACTAGGCTTATATTAAGTGAAGGTGATGCAGGAAAGATAATTCAAGCATTTGGAGATTTTGTTATCGGGGGAAACTATGTAGTTGGTATAATTATATTTTTAATTATAATTATAATACAATTTATGGTTATCACAGCCGGTGCGGGTAGAGTTTCTGAGGTATCAGCAAGATTCACACTTGATGCTATGCCAGGAAAACAAATGAGTATAGATGCTGATTTGAATTCAGGTCTTATAGATGAAGTAATGGCTAAACAAAGAAGACAAGATTTACAATCAGAAGCAGATTTTTATGGATCTATGGATGGTGCTTCTAAGTTCGTAAAAGGAGATGCTATCGCAGGTATAATAATAACTGTAATAAATATAATTGCAGGTATAATAATTGGAGTTATGCAAAAAGATTTAAGTGTTGGAGATGCAGCACTTAAGTATGTTCAACTTACTGTGGGTGATGGACTTGTAAGTCAGGTGCCAGCGTTATTAATATCTACAGCTTCTGGTATTTTAGTTACACGTTCAGGAAATGCTGAAAACTTTGGTAAATCTTTATCAAGGCAATTAACAGGATTTCCTATAGCAACATCCATTGCAAGTGCTGCTATGTTCTTTTTAGCATTAGTTCCTAATATGCCTAAAGTTCCATTTTTAATTGCAGCAATTTCAATGGCAGTTCTTTCTTATATGCTTTATAAAGAAGAAACTAAACAATTAGAACAAGAATTTGTTTCTGAAGAAGAGGAAATTATAGAAGCAGAGCGTAAAGAACCTGAAAATGTAATGAATTTAATTTCAGTAGAACCAATGGAAGTTGAAATTGGTTATGGATTAATTCCTCTTGCAGATGAAAGCTCAGGAGGGGATTTGCTTCAAAGAATTGCTTCTGTTAGAAGACAATGTGCAATTGAAATGGGGATTGTAGTACAACCAATAAGAATTAGAGATAATCTTCAATTAAAGACCAATGAATATGTTATAAAAATAAGAGGAACAACAGTAGCTTCATCTGAGCTTATGCCAAGTATGTTACTTTGCATGGATCCCACAGGGGATGGCTTAGAAATACCAGGTATAAAGACTTTAGAACCAACTTTCAAATTGCCAGCTGTATGGATTAATAAAGATCAGAGAGAAGAAGCTGAAATAAAAGGATTTACAGTGGTAGATCCAACGACAGTTATGGTAACACATTTAACAGAAACTATAAAATCTCATTCTTACGAGTTACTTGGTAGACAAGAGGTTAAACTTATTGTTGATAACTTAAGAGATAAATATAGTGCTGTTGTAGAAGAACTTATTCCAGATTTAATGACTATAGGGGAACTTCAAAAAGTATTACAAAGTCTTTTAAAAGAAAAAGTGCCTATAAAAGATATGGTTACGATAATGGAATCTTTGGCTGATAATTCAAGAAATACAAGAGATATTGAAGTGCTTACTGAATATGTTAGATTTGCTTTATCAAGAACAATTTGTAATCAGTTAATAAATGAAGATAGAGCAATTACAGTTATAACATTAGATCCTAATGTAGAAGAAATGATAGGGTCAAATATTCAGAAGACAATGCAAGGATCTTTCCCAACCGTAGATCCAGATACAACAACTAGATTGCTTGGAGGTATAAAAAATATACTTGAAACAACTTACTTCAATAATAATCAACCAGTTATATTAGTATCTCCTAATATAAGAGCAGTATTTAAGAAATTAATAGAAATGGTATTTCCACATGTCATGGTAATTTCTTTAAATGAAGTACCAAATGATATAGAAATTAATAGTGGAGGAGTTGTAACTATTCAATGATCATAAAAAGATATCTTGTAAGTAACATGAATGAAGCATTAACTAGAATTAGATATGAACTAGGAAAAGATGCTATCATAATAAGCCAAAGAAAAGTAAGAAAGCCTGGATTTAAGGGATTCTTTTCGGGAAAGTTAATAGAGGTTACAGCAGCAGTGGAAAATGCAGCTGATTTAAACAAGACTAATAACAAAAAAGATGGTAAAATAGAAGATTCATTAAGTAATATAAAGAGATTGTTAGAAACTTCTGATAAAAATACCATAATAGAAAAAGATGAAAATACAACAATAGCGGCTTTAAATTTATCAACTAACTTAAAAGTAGAAGAAAAAGAAAATTCACAGCCAGAATTAGTTCAAGATTCTATGTATAAAGAGGTTAGTGAAATGAAAGTGCTTTTGAACAGAGTTATAGAAAATACTTCAAAAGATGAAATTAAAAAGATTGATAAAATTGAAGAAAAACTTATTGATATAGATGTAGATGAGGAATTTCATGAAGAGATACTTAGTAAAATAAATAGTATTGATGATGAAAATGTAGATAAATATGAACTTCTTAGAAGTGTTTTTGAAGAAGTTCTTTTGGAATGCAGTGGGGATATTTCTGGAAAAATAGCTTTAGTGGGTCCAACTGGTGTTGGAAAAACTACTACAATAGCAAAGCTTGCAGGAAAATTATCTCTTATAGATAAAAAAAATGTTGGATTAATAACTGTTGATACATATAGAATAGGGGCAATAGAACAGTTAAAAACTTATGCTGAAATAATGAATATACCTTTTAAGGTTGTAATTACTATAAAAGAAATGGAAGAAGCAATAAATTCAATGAAAGATTGTGATGTTATTCTTATTGATACTACAGGTAGAAGTAGTAAAAATACAATGCAGATTTCAGAGCTAAGAGCATTTGTTGAAAAAGCTAATCCAGATTATGTGAGTATGGTAATTAGTGCAACAACTAAAAATAGAGATATAGTAAGCATATTGAATGGTTATTCAGATTTATCTTATGACAATGTAATAATTACTAAATTAGATGAAACAACAGTATATGGATCACTATATAACATAATGAAGAGATCTAATAAACCTGTTAAGTATATAACAACAGGACAAAATGTACCTAATGATATAATAGTCCCAACTAAAGAAGAACTGGCTAGATTTATGTTAGGGGAGGAAACTTTATGCTAGATCAAGCTGAAGCTTTAAGAAAACTTGTTGATAAAAGCGAAAATACTGATAATAAGTCAAATACTAAGATAATTACAGTTACATCTGGTAAAGGTGGAGTAGGTAAAAGTAATTTTGTTGTTAATTTGGGAATTTGTTTACAAAATAAAGGTAAAAAAGTTTTGATTTTTGATGCAGATTTAGGTATGGGAAATGACGATGTTCTAATGGGTATTTATCCTAAGTACAATATATTTGATATTATATTTACTCGAAAAAAAATAGAGGATATAATTATGTTAGGACCTAATGGAGTAAGTTTATTACCAGCTGGATCTGGATTAAACAAGGTAGATGAATTACAAGAAAGCGAAAGAAATTTATTTTTAGAAAAATTAGAATCTCTTAGTGATTTTGATTATATACTTATGGATACTGGTGCTGGAATAAATAAGAGCATTTTGTCTTTTATGGCTGTATCAGAAGATTTGATAATAGTAACAACGCCAGAACCTACAGCACTTACTGATGCATATAGTTTAATAAAAGCAGCCGATCATTTTAAAATTAAAAATCATGCAATGGTTGTAGTTAATAGAGCTATTGATTCATCAGAAGGAATAGATGTATATAATAAACTTCAAAGAGCAGTAAAAAGATTTTTGAAATTAAATTTAGAATATTTAGGTTGTGTTATAGATGACAGAAAAGTTGTTCAAAGTGTTAAAATGCAAAAGCCTTTTGTAATATCATATCCTACATGTGAAGCATCTAAGTCTATAGATAATATTGCATTAAAGATTTTAGGGCAAGATGTGAAGACTTCAAGTGGACCTAGAGAATTGTTTAAAAAATTATTTAGAATATTTTCATAGGAGGTCAAGGATGTCAAAGTTTATATTAAAAGTTAATGATAGAGTAGAGGTTTTAGTAGAGGATAAAGCTTTTAAAAGTTTAATACAAGATATTGAAGATGATTGCATTAAGATAAATATTCCGGTGTTTAATGGGGAATATTTAGCTTTAAAGATAGATGATAAGATGGAGATAAATTCTTATGCAAAAGGTGGAAAGTGCTTTAATTTTTATTGTGATGTTTTAGAGCGTGGAAAAGAAAATAATATAATTTATTATAAATTAAGTAAGCCATATAATGTAAGAGAAATACAAAGACGAGATTTCGTAAGAGTAGATTTTATGAATATTGTTAAGTTAAAAAAAATAACAGAATCAGAAGATGAAGAAATCACTAGTTTTAAGGATGCATTAATGATTGATCTAAGTGGTGGTGGAATGAGATTTAAAACTAAAGAAAAATTAGAAAAGTATGATAAATTAATATTAGAATTTGCATTAAATGATAAGTTGAATTATATAAAAGCACAAATTATGCGTTTGGAAATAACTGAGTTTAACGAATATATTTATGGAGTTAAATTTATTGAGATTAGTGAAAATCAAAGAGATAAGGTTATAAGTGAAATTTTTAATATAATGAGAAAACAAAGAGAAATACTATAATCATTATTTAACAAAAGATAAAAGTTGCTCTTATATTATAAAAAATTGAAAATAATATAATAATAAGAGTATTAAGAGTAAGAAAAGGGGGATTGAGAGGAATGTGTAATTTACAAGATAATAATGTAAAAGAACAAATAGTACGAGAGTACATCCCTTTAGTTAAATATATAGCTTCTAGGATTATGATTGGTAAAAACAAGTATATGGAGTATGAAGATTTAGTTAGTTATGGGATAATAGGACTTATGGACGCTATTAGCAAATATAATCCTGAAAAAGGAATGAAATTTTCATCATATGCCTCTATTAGAATAAAAGGAGCTATAATAGATCAAATACGTAAGAATAGACCAATTACTAAAGGTGCCATGGATAAATTAAATAGATATAATAGTGCTATTGAAGCTCTGCAGAATAAATTATTGAGAGAACCTAATATTTTAGAAATAGCACAATATTTAGAATTATCTTTGGAAGAAGTTTCTCAAATAGAAAATTATATTAATCACATATCTATGGTATCTTTAGAAAATATAATTTTTTCAGATGATGAAGAAGTTAATCTTTTAGGAATAATAGAAGATAAGAATAGTCCTAGTCCAGAGGGAGAATTAGAAGAAAAAGAAAAGTTAGAAGTATTATCAGATGCAATTAAGTTACTAAAAGAAAAAGAGCAATTAATACTTAATTTATATTATTATGAAAAATTAACACTTAAGGAAATAGGAGCTATATTGTCAGTATCGGAATCAAGAGTATGTCAATTACATGCAAGATCTATTAGTAATTTAAGAGAAGCTATGAAAAAATTACATTACATTGATTAAAGAGGCGATTCGATGGTACCATTAATATTGATTGCAATTGGAATTATTTTAATTGTATATAATTATAAAATAATGAGTAAAGGCACAACTTCATTTGAATTTACTTTAAATGAAGAAAAAGAAAATTTAAATGATTATAAATTAGAACTTGGACTTTTAAGAAAAGATATAGGTGAAAGTCTTACAGAACTTCAAGAAGAAATCAAAACTATAAAAGTAAATTTAAATATGATTAATGATATTGAAGAAGAGTACGATAATATATTAGATAGTAATATTTATAAAACAAAAAGTACTAGTGAACTAGAAAATAATATTCAAGAAGAACATATTGCTATAGAACAAAGCGAAACTGAAGAAATAAGTAACGGAATTATTTCAGAGATAAATTTTCAAACTCAGAAAGTGACAAATGAATCTAATAAGCAACTGATGATAACTGATTTAATAAAGCAAAATTTAACTGATGAAGAGATATGTAAAGTTTTGTCTATAAGTAAGGGGGAAGTATTATTAGTAAGAAACTTATTCAAAAGCTAAAAGACATGATATTTTTCTTAAATGATAGTAAAATATTATTTGGTATTGGTATAGGATTAGTTATAGGAGTAACCCTTATGTTTGGATATAAGAGTAGTTTTAATCTTTCTGACAGCAAAATAGAAGAAAGAGCTAGAGGCTTAGGCATGCACTATAATGATGAATGTAAAGCTATTATTAAAGAGGGAGTTGATAAGTAAGTGATAAGAGGTTTTTATACGGCTGTATCCGGTTTAATAACATTAGAAAATGAACAACAAACTGTTACTAATAATATTGTTAATGTTAATAATAATGGTTATAAGAAAAACACTTTAACAAAACAAAGTTTTGAAGATGTTATGATAACTAATAGACAAAATAAAGTTGGAAATAGACATATTCCAAATAAACTTGGTAATTTAAATTTAGGCGTAAAAGTTAATGATGTAAGCACTATATATACGCAGGGTGCTTTTAAAACAACAGACAGCTATACTGACTTTGGTATTGATGGAAGAGGATTTTTTACAGTACAAAAAGGAAATGAACGTTTATTTACAAGAAGTGGTGGTTTTAAAATAGATCAACAAGGATATTTAATAACAGGTCAGGGAGATTATGTACTAGGAAAAAATAATAGAACTGGTGCAGAAGAACGTATATTTGTAGGAAAAGAAAAATTTTCTTTAGATGGAAATAACAATATTCAAAGTGCTACAGGAGAATCAACATATAAATTATTAACAGCAGATTTTGCAGATTATGCATCATTAGAAAAGTTTGGCGATAACTATTATAAAAGTGATAATCCAGTATATAATGCAGTGGTAAATGTAAGACAAAACGTTCTTGAAACTTCAAATGTTAATCCAACTGAAGAACTGGTAAAACTTATGGAAATAAAACGTCAATTTGAAACTAATCAAAAATTTGTTAGCATGCAAGATGAAACTGTTCAAAAAGCTGCAAATGAAATTGGATCTGTAAGATAGGGAGGATAAAAATATGTTTAATATATTTGCAAATGCCCAAAGTGGTATGAATGCATATCAAGAAAAATTAGATTATCTTTCAAATGATTTAGTAAATACATCAACAACTGGATATAAAGCAACAGATGTTCAATTTAGTGATCTTTTAACTGAATCATTAGATAGAAAAGGAACTCCTCTTGTAAATAAAGATGCCATTAATGGTACTGGTGTTAAATTAGGTATGAATTATAGAAAGGATACTCAAGGTAATCTTTTAACTACTGGTGTTAAAACTGATATAGCTATAGATGGAAAAGGGTACTTTGCAGCAGTTCAAAATGATGGTTCTATAGCATATACTAGAGATGGTAACTTAAAGATTGATAGAGATGGTGTATTAGTTGATGCTAGAGGTAATAAGATATACATACAATATGCAGATGGTATGTCAGAAGGAAGTCCTAAATTATCTAGTGAAGACATTTCAATAGATGGTGAAGGTGGGGTATCAACAAAAGTTGATGGTGAATACGTAAAAGTAGGACAAATACCAGTGTTTACTGCAGTAGGAGATAAAGCATTTATTGCTCTTGGAGATAACTACTTTGTGGCATCAGATGATGCACAAGTAACATTAAGTAATGATTACAATATTCATCAAGGAATTTTAGAAGGATCTAATGTGGATACTGCTGAGATATTCACAGATATAATAAGCACTCAAAGAGCATTCCAATTAAGCTCTAAAGGCATAACAACTGCTGATGAAGTATGGGGAATGATAAACGGAATGAGAAAGTAATTTTTAGAACTAGCAATATTATAGTATAAAGCTTGTGGACTTAGTAATTTACTTTAAGAACACTAAAAATAAAGACTAGTCTAATTAATGCATGCTCCCAATGAAACATTGTGACAAGCAATTAATTCAACAGGTCTTTATTAAGAGTTCTAAAAAGTAAATTTCAATGTCACTGCGCCATTATACTATAATATTGGTGTTTAAAAAAATATATGTGAAAAAATATTAAATAAAAATCTATGTTTTAAATGTGTGTTG
>NZ_JAMQHY010000034.1:30069-108608 GCF_023845705.1 Clostridium sp. ZBS15 | reverse complement strand
ATGGGGTACCAGTAGTGTCGCCAGAAGCATAGCGGGGTAGCTAAGTCGGGACAGGATAAACGCTAAAAGCATCTAAGCGATAAGGCTCCTACAAGAAGAGATTACCCATAGCGTAAGCTAGTAAGGCCCCTTGATGACTACAAGGTTGATAGTTCAGATGTGAAAGGGTGGCAACATATTTAGCTGACTGATTCTAATAGGTCGAGGGCTTGATCAATACATATTTATTATATACATTTTATGTGCAATTTTGAAAGAACAATCTTTCAATTATATTCCGCGATAGCTCAATGGTGGAGCACTCGGCTGTTAACCGATAGGCTGGAGGTTCGAGTCCTCTTCGCGGAGCCAATTTGATATTGTTAAAGTCGATTTGATCGGCTTTTTTTTATTGTCTTAAATTATCTATATATGTAATAATTTTGTAACAAAAACAGAAATGCTGTATTATATAATTATATGTGTAGTAATTTGATTAACTTAATAAATGGACAAACTATATTGAAATAAAAAGATTATGGGGGATAACAGTAAATGAGTAATAATATTAATCATAGAAGAAGAAGTGCTGGAAGAAATAAAAAAAAGAAAATAATTTTATTTTCTTCAATAGTTTTAGTTGTGGTAGTAGCTGGAATGTTATCAGCTAAATATATGCATAGTAAAAGTATTAATGCTGATGCAAGTGAACTTAGTAATAATAATGAAGTACTAGCTGAAAATAAGTCAGAGGGTACTCCGGTAGAAGAGAATAAATTAGACAACTCAGGATACTTAACTGCAGAAGAAGATCCTAATGCTGATTCAGCAGCTTTTGTAGAAAAATACTTATATGAGCAAAGCATTGGTAAGATGCCTGAAGGTGCTAATGGTCATAAGGTTGCATACTTAACTTTTGATGATGGTCCATCAGAAAGTGTAACTCCAGAAGTATTAAAAGTATTAAAAGATAAAGATGCTAAAGCTACATTTTTTACATTAGGAAAATCTATAAATGAAAGCGATAGAACTAAAGAGTTGTTAAAAGAGATAGTTAAAGATGGACATGCAGTAGCTAGTCACACATATTCACATGATTATCATTACTTATATCCTAATAGAATTGTAAGTATTGAAAACTTTATGAGTGATATAGAAAAAAATAATGAAACATTTAGACAAGTTTTAGGAAAAGATTTTGTAACTAAAACTATTAGATTTCCAGGTGGTCTTATGTCTTGGAAAGGCCAAGATACAATAAAAGAAAAGCTTAAAGAAGGTGGATATAGTTATATTGAATGGAATGCATTATCTAAGGATGCAGAAGGAAAAACAAAAGTTGCTTCTGAATTATTAGAAGAAGTAAAGAAAAGTGTTGCTGGAAGAGAAAAAGCAGTTATATTGATGCATGACGCAGCAGGAAAACAAGAAACTGCCAAAGCATTACCACAAGTAATAGATTATCTAAGAGAACAAGGATATGAACTTAAAAGTATAAAATAAATTTAATGTTATTTTCATAAATATATATAAAGAGGCTTTTGAAGTCTCTTTTTTATTCTTTAAGAAACTATATTATCAAAGAATCTGTGGATAAATTAAAGTATAAATTAGATAAAATTTAAGAAATGTATCCTAAAGAATAAAAAATAATCATATGTCGCACCATTATTCATGCACTATGTTTGGAAAGGCTGATGAAATTTAAGGTTATGGATATATTTTTGAATTGACAATGAACAATTGACAATTTAGGATGAAATAACAACGTTATTTCTAAATATATATTTTTTAAGAAAGCCTATGGCTTTCAACCACAATTGTCCATTGTCAATTGTTCATTGAATGGTGGTGTAGCCACTTTTTTATTGTATAGGAAATTATAGAATTTTTGAAGATTGAAAGGCTGATGAAATCTAAGGTTATGGATATATTTTTCAATTGACAATGAACAATTGACAATTTAGGATGAAATCACAATGTGATTTCTAAATATATATTTTTTAAGAAAGCCAGCGGCTTTCAACCACAATTGTCCATTGTCAATTGTAAATTGTTCATTGAAGGGTGGCGTAGCCACTTTTTTATTATAAGAAAAAGATAAATAGGGATAATGTAGATAGGAGGTATTTATTTATGATTAAAATTCTATTAGTTGAAGATGAAGAAAGTATAAGAGGATTTATAAAAATAAATTTAAAAAGAAATAATTTTGAAGTGATAGAAGCAGGAACAGGTGAAGATGGGCTTAAGGCAGCAGAAGAATTTAATATTAATTTAGCAATTTTAGATGTTATGCTTCCAGGTATAGATGGCTTTAAAGTATGCGATGAATTAAGAAAAAGGTATCCTAAAATAGGAATTATAATGCTTACAGCACGTACTCAAGATATGGATAAAATAATGGGATTAGAATATGGTGCTGATGATTATATAATAAAACCATTTAATCCATTAGAACTAATTCTTAGAATTAAAGCAATATTAAGACGAATTGGCGATGAAAATAATGATAAAGAAAATATTGATAAGCTAATTAGGGAACCATTCATAATAGATTTATATTCGCAAAAATTATTTAAAAATAATATAGAAATAGATGTCACCCCAAAAGAATATCTACTCATGAAATTATTTTTAAAAAATCCGAATAAAGCATTTTCAAGAGATGAGCTTTTAAATTTAATATGGGGATATGATTATTTTGGTGATCCTAAGTTAATAGACGTTAATATTAGACGCCTAAGAGCTAAGATAGAAGATAATCCGTCAGAACCAAAATTTATAGAGACAATATGGGGTAAGGGATACAGATGGAAAGGATAATAAAATGAAAAGTATTAAAAATACACTAATTAGAAGTTTTATATTTTTGATATTATTTACTGTTATATGTATGAATGTACTTTTGGGTACATTTGTAAAAAAATATTATTATGATAATGCTGAAACTTTACTAAGAAATCAAATAGAAATAGCAACTAATTTTTATAATAAATACTTATATAAATCAAGTTTGATTGAAAATATATATGACAATGTTGATTCATTTTGGAATAAAAGTAATGCTGAGGTTCAAATATTAGATGAAAAAGGAAACTTACTAATGGATTCAATAGGAGTTTATGATAATAATTTGCATGAAAAACCTGATGTTAAAAAAGCAATTAATGGTGAAAGTGGGAGCTATGTTGGTGATGTAAGCTATAGCAATTATAAAGTAATGTCTGTTTCAGAGCCACTATTAAATGATAATGAAGTCATAGGAATAATTAGATATGTTATATCTTTAGAAGAGGTTAATAATGAATTAAAATGTATATTTTTCTTTTTTATGTTAATATCTATATTTGTATTGCTTTTAGGAATAATTATTAGTTTAATTTTATCAAATAAAATTATAAATCCAATAAAAAGGCTAACTAATATTTCACAAAAAATGGCTAATGGAAATTTAAAAGTTAGAAATAATATAAGTGGAGAAGGCGAAGTTGCTCAACTTGCCAATACATTAGATTATATGGCAGAAGAAATTATAAAAAGAGAAAAGTTAAAAGATGATTTTATATCATCTGTATCCCATGAATTAAGAACGCCATTAACTTCTATAAAAGGCTGGGTAATAACCCTTCAAGATAATAATACTGATGAAGATACATTTAAATTAGGTTTTAATATATTAGAAAAAGAAACAGATAGATTATCTAATATGGTAGAAGAATTATTAGATTTTTCACGTCTTATAAATGGGAAAATGCAATTAAAGAGGGAAAAGGTAAATATAATGGAATTAATAGAATATATAGAAAATTATATGATACCTAGAGCTTTAAAAGAATGCATTAACTTTAATGTATTATCTAATTTAGATAACAAAATATATTATTTAGATATAGATAGAATGAAGCAAGTTCTAATAAATTTAATAGATAATTCATTTAAGTTTGTAGATAAAAGTGGGAATGTTAGTGTTATTTTTAATCAAGGAGAAAAAGATTTAAAAATAATAGTAGAAGATAATGGCTGTGGAATAAGTAAAAGTGATTTACCAAAAATAAAAGAGAAATTCTATAAGGGTGCTAATTCAAAATCTCAAAACGGAATAGGATTATCTATTTGTGAAGAAATAGTTAATCTTCACAATGGATATTTAGATATAGTAAGTGAAGAAGGGAAGATGACTAGAGTTACTATATCAATTCCTAATACAAGGGAGACAGATTTATGAAAAAATTTATAAATATATTTTTAGTTGTTTTTATATCTTTTTTTATAATAGGGTGTAATGATGTGGCACAAAATAAAATTTATAAAATTAAGGCACCAGAAAATAAATCTTTAAGTATTAAAGGCGTTTGGCAAATAAATGACTATAAAATTTTAGATAATGATATATATTCTATTAGTAATAAAAAATTTTCTGTAGGAGAAAATATTGAAATATGTAATGAATATATAAAGCTAAAGAATGTTGAGTATAGAAATATTTCATACAAATTAAAATTAGTTAAAGATGATTATGTTATTTCATATGAAGAAAAATATAGTATAAGAGATCTTAACCTAGACAAAGAAAATTATGAAGTTATATCAATTTTTAATAATAATAATATAATGTTTGAATTTATAGAGAATACGGATAAAGATGGATTTATATTTTACAATGGAGCATTGTATAATGTTAGTTTTATTGATGAAATAAATGATGTTGTAGAAAATGATACAAAAAATGAAGAACATAAGGCAGAAAATAAATTAATTAATGATTATGATTATCCAGTTGGAGTTTATCTAGGCATAAAATCAAAAAATAAAGAAAATAACACAGAAGAGTATAAGACATTATATATTTCATTTAAAAATGGAGAATTACAACCTATAAGAGATAAATCAGGTCTAATAGTTCCTCGTATGAATGGGATTTGGAACATAAATAAAAAATTTATAAATAAAAATGATTATTATTATGAATATTTTGATGCTAAGCCAATTAATAATAAAGATTTTATTAATAATGATAATAAAAATTTAGAAAGTATAGATAAAAATAGATATATAAGTATAAATTTTGTTGGTAATGATTATGTGGCTACAGAGGTATATGAAGGTAATAATTTCAATGGGGATTATGCTAAATATGAGGTTTTACCAATAGATAACATAACGTCTAATATACCAATTGTTATAAGTGATATATTTACCATTGATGTTAATAAAGCTTTTAACCAAGCTTATGATAATATTGTTAATAATTTTTCTGATGAAGAGAAACAAAAATATAGTTCATATATGAATTATAGCAATTTTTCTCTTAAAAGAGTAAATGGAAAATGGACTGTTATTGGTAAAATATCACCTGCTTATGGATTAGAGGGAAGTGGATATGATTATAATTTAAATTTAAAACAAAATAAGAAGTTAGTAAATTATGATTCTCTTTTAATTCCATGGAAAACATTAAAGCGAGAACTTCCAGGAATTAAAGATGCATTTACATCTCCTAACAAAAGAATAGCATTAATTTTAACTGAACAAGGTTTGCTTATAGATGAAATTCAAAATTCAAAAATAAATAATGTTCCACTTGATATAATAGAAATGGATAAAAATGATCAAATTATAATGGCTGAATGGTGCATAGGAGATTATGTTGATACTTGGGCAAAACCATTTTTAAATTAGGCTCTGTTTTAGTAGTGTGTTGATATATGCATAAGCAAAGTGGACTGAGTAATTGAACTTAGGAATGCTAAAATGAGATAATATATAAATTATATATAAAAACTATTAAAGTAAAATTTAAAATTAAGATAGACTTACTATAATATGGGATAGTATTATAGTGGATAATATGAGAATATAAGAGTAGTATAGTTTAAATTATTATAGTAATTGTATTGTAATAAGAAGTTTATTATATAAAAGATTGAAAATATGAGGGAGGATTTATATGTTAACAAAAAGCATTGTATCACAGGTATTAGCAAGATGCTTAATAACTGGGGGGGATTTTGCAGAAATTTTTGAAGATGATTCTGTAAATAATTCCATATCATTAATAGATGGAAAAGTAGAGGATGCTATAGGTGGAAGAAACTATGGTATTGGAATTAGAATTTTTAAAGGATTAAAGAGCGTATATGCATATACAAATAATAATAGTTTAGATTCTTTATTAGAAACAGCTTATAGAGCAGCATTAGCTTTAGGTGATGAAAATGAAAAGGAAAAAAATATTATAATAAATGAGAAAAAGATACAAACAATACATCCAATAATGTTTTATCCTAAGGATGTAAGTTATAACAAAAAGATAGATATTTTAAAGTTAGCTTATAATAGTGCTAAAAATTATAATAGTGAAATTTCGCAGGTTATAACAAGCTATGGTGATAAAGAGCAAAATATTTTAATTGCTAATAGTGATGGATTATATATAGAAGACAAAAGAATAAGAACAAGACTTGGAATAAATGCTATAGCATCTAAAGGATCAGAAAATCAAACTGGATTTGAAGGTCCAGGAAGACATATGGGAATTGAAATGTTTAAAAGTATAGATCCTGAATATCATGGAAAAGAAGCAGCAAGAATAGCTCATACAATGCTTCATGCAAAGAATTGTCCAGCAGGTAATATGGCTGTTGCAATAGATAATGGATTTGGTGGAGTAATATTTCATGAGGCATGTGGTCATGCATTAGAAGCAAGCTCTGTAGCTAAAGGTAATTCTGTTTTTGCTAATAAATTAGGACAGCAAATAGCGTCAACTAAAGTAACAGCTATAGATGATGGTACAATAGTTAATGCTTGGGGTTCACTTAATATAGATGATGAAGGTAATAAAACTCAAAAAAATATTTTAATTGAAAATGGTATATTAAAAGGATATATGATTGATAAATTAAATGGTAGAAGAATGAATATGAAACCAACTGGTAGTTCTAGAAGACAAAGTTATAAATACCAACCAACTTCAAGAATGACTAACACGTATATAGCAAATGGGACAGATAACCCAGAGGATATAATTAAATCAATTTCAGATGGTTTATATGCTAAGAAGTTAGGCGGAGGCTCAGTTAATCCTGTAACTGGAGAATTTAACTTTGCTGTACAAGAAGGATATTTAGTTAAGAATGGTGTTATTAAGGAACCAGTAAGGGGCGCAAGTCTTATTGGAAAAGGTAGCGAAGTTCTTATGGACATTGATATGGTGGGTAATAATTTAGAATTAGCTCAAGGAATGTGTGGTTCTTCTTCAGGAAGTATTCCAACTAATGTAGGTCAACCTATGATTAGAGTTAAGAAAATGACAGTTGGGGGTAGATAGTACATGGAATTTAATTTGTTTAAAGAGAAATTAATGAGTAAAGCTAAAAAATCAGGATTTGATGAATGTGAAATATATTATTCTGATGCAGAAAGTTTAAGTATAAATATTTATGATGGAGACGTTGAAAAATATAAATTAAACAATTCATTTGGATTATCATTTAGAGGAAAAATAAATGATAAAATGGGATATTCATATACAGAGATATTAGATGAAAATTCTATAGATACTCTTATAGAAAATGCTAAAAGTGCAGCTTTAGTTATAGAAAATGATGATACTCAATTTATATATGACGGTGATAGTCAGTATAATGAAATCAATTGTTATAAGGATGAATTGGATAATATAAAACCTGATAAGCTTATAAAATTAGCTTTAGAAATGGAAAGTGAATGTAAAAAGCAATGTGATAAAGTCGTTAATTTTGGTGGCTGCGGAATAGGATATGGAAAATCTAGTTATGGAATATTAAATTCAAAGGGTTTGGATTTATCAACTTCAAGAAATCACTTAACAGCTTACGTAGTTCCAATAATTGAAGATAATAATGAAAAATATGATGGCATGGGATATGTTATTGCAAAGGGAGAATCTGATATTAATCCAGAAAAATTAGCTAAAGATGGACTAGAAGAGGCTCTTTCAAGAATTGGTGGAAGAAGCATAGAATCAGGAAAATATAAAGTGGTTATAAATAATGAAGCTATGGTATCATTACTTGGAACTTTTTCAGGAATTTTTAATGCTGAACAAGCACAAAAAGGACTATCTTTATTAAAAGGTAAAGAAGGAGAAATTATAGCTTCAGATAAAGTAACGTTAATAGATGATCCTCATCTTGAAGATGGACTTGGAACAACGGCATTTGATGATGAAGGTGTTGCAACTTATAAAAAAGAAGTTATAACTAATGGGAAACTAAATACATTATTATATAATTTAAAGACAGCACATAAGGCTAATGTTAAATCTACAGGTAATGGATTTAAATCATCTTATGCATCAATAGTAGGGATTAGTCCAACAAATTTTTATATAAAACCAGGAAAGAAAAACTTTGAAGACATATGTAAAGAGGTTAATAACGGAGTAATAATAACTGAATTTGCGGGCCTTCATTCTGGTGCTAACTCCGTTACTGGAGACTTTTCTTTAGCATCTAAGGGATTTATGATTGAAAATGGAAAGAAGACATTCCCAATAGAACAAATTACAGTAGCAGGAAACTTCTTTACACTAATTAAAGATGTAGAGGAAATAGGAAGTGATTTAAAATTCCCTATGAGTAGCGTAGGTTCACCATGCGTTGTTATAAAGGAATTATCAATAGCAGGAAAATAAATAATATATTGTCTTATAAAGTAAATTCCAATGCCACTATGCAATTATACTAAAATATTAACATTTATTTAAAAAGATATTAATAATATAGTAGATTTATTGAATAAACATAAAAAATAGAAGGACTAATTTTGTAGTCCTTCTATTTTTTATTTAGCTATGTTTTGAATAGGTGTCAAAAAGATAGCCTAATTATATAGAGTATTATTTTTTAAAGTAATTTGCCCTTATCATTTTATCTGATAAATCTAATATTTTTTTGTATGTTTCTTTGTCTTCATCAGAAAGGGTGTTTTGATCTTTTATTGTACCATCTGTTAAGATTGCAAATGATTTATTTGTATTTAGCAGATTTCTTCCTAAAGCAGTGTCTTGATATTTTTCTTTATCCATGCCAAGCATATAAAGTAAAGTTGGCATAACATCAATTTGTCCACCATATAAATCAAAAGTTTTACCTGTTTTTATAGAAGTATCATAAATTACAAGAGGAACTACAGGATTACAAGTATCTAAATACCAATCTTCTTTATTAGATAACTTTTCAATTCCATTATTATAATATTTATGAACTCCTGTGTGATCGCCCATAATAGCTATTACACTATTTTCTAATAATCCTTCACTATCTAGTAATTTTAAGAAGTTACCTATTTGAGCATCTGTATAGTGTAAACTTTCAAAATATCCACCTAATTCACTAGCATCTAATTCAGGATCAAGTCCTAATTCTCTATAATCTTTTGGTATATCAAATGGGCCGTGACTTGTTAATGTTACTGTTAGACCATAAAATGGATTAGATTGTTCTTTTAACATTGGAACAACTTGCTTAAAGTAGCTTCCATCACTTATTCCCATTCCAATTGTTTCATCTGCATTGAATGAATAGTAATCATTAAACTTATCAAATCCTATTCCTTTAAGTCCAGCAGAATAATTCCAAAATGATCCTTTATCAGGATGTATAGCAATATTACTATATCCCTCTTCTTCTAATATATTAGGTAAAGAGTTGTAAGTAGCATTTGGATATCTAAAGAAAGTACTTCCTCTTCTTAATGGAAGCATAGATGTATTAACCATTAAGTCACTATCAGAGCTTGTACCTTCATTAACTTGTTCAAATACATTAGGGAAATAGAAACCATCAGATGTTAATTTGTTCAATACAGGGGTAATTTCTTTTCCATTAATACTTTTGTTTATAACAAAGCTTTCTAAAGATTCAACTTGAATGTAAATTAAATTTTTACCTTTAGATATACCAAAATAATCATTGTTAGGTAAGTTTTCATTTTTCATTTCAAATAATTTATTTAAATTATTTTCATCTTCAGCTGTGAATTTATATGGTTTTGAATCACGATAAACAGTATATAAGTCAAATACATGATATCCTATTGGTGAAAAATATCTAGCTGTATTTGTTGGATCGTAATTATCATATAAATAAGCGTCCTTAACATCTTTATTATTTAGAATATGTATATTAAAAGGAACATAAGCTATAAATAATATTGGCATAATAAAAGTTACAAGGAAAGTTTTAATTGCTCTTTTATTTATTTCAGATACATATTTTCTAGTAAAGTAAACATAAATTCCTAGTACAAATAAATCTATTATAAAGATAAAGTCTAAATGACTAAACATAGAATATATTGCACCAGATAAATTATCTAAATTTGCTGTTTGAGTAGCAATAAGAACAGAAGGAACTGTTAAAAATCCTCTGAAATAACAAACATCTAAGACAATAACTGCAGTTAATAAAATGTTTATTATGAAAATATATACTATCCTTGCTTTTCCTTTAAATAAAAGTGAAAAACTTATGAATATTAAGACGAAAGCTAGATAATAATTTAAGAATGGTCTAGCATATTCATAACCAACATTATAATCAAAACTATAAGGATTGATTCCTGTAATGAATCCTTGAAAGAATATACATTTAAGTACTATAGCAACTAATGGAAATAAAAATAATATTAATTGGTTTAGTGTATTTTTATTAAGTACATTAATAATTTTATTTTTGTAAGAATGCATAAATTCACCTCAATCTACGAATTAATAAAAAAATGATAAAATTAATACAATAATTATTATCAAAGAGTTAACATCTTATATTATACATAAATACATAAATCAAACAACCCATATAAAATTAAACATGATATAATTATCTTATCTTAATTTTATACTTAATATAAACTAAGGGGGAGAAATTTTATGAAAGAAATAGATTGCAGAGGTTTGTCTTTTCCTAAAACTATAAGAATGGTAAAAAAATATTTCAATTCTATAGGAGAAGGTGAAGCAATAGTTATTATAGAAAAACAATCTGATAATTCTAATATAGTTAATTTTGCTATGAATTTAGGATATCATGTAGATGTAGAAGAAAATGATGAAAATGTTCAGGTATTTATAGAAAAAAGAGGATGTTTAGAGGCAATAGATGAAACTGTATTTTCAGTTTTAATAACATCAGATAAGTTTGGAACAGGAGATTCTAAATTAGGAAAAATTCTATTAAATGATTATTTAAATGCATTAAGTGATGCTATAAAGCTTCCTAAAAATATTATATTTTTAAATGAAGGTGTAAAAGTGTTTGAAGAATTACCAGAGAATACTGGATGGTTAGAAAATATAAAATTATTATATCAAGAAGGTGTAAGTGTATTTGTACATGATAAATCTTTAGAGTATTATAAGTTAAATATATCTAATAATTTTTCGGAAATTATCGATATGATTGATATAGTAGATATAATAAATGAATCTAATAACTTAGTAAAATTATAATATGTGATTTGTATATTTGGAGGAAATATAATGTTAGAATATGACTTAATTGTAATTGGTGGAGGAATAGCTGGTATGACTGCTGCTTTAGGTGCAGCGAGAAATGGAATAAAAAATATATTAATATTTGAGAGAGAACATAGCTTAGGAGGAATATTAAATCAATGTATTCATAATGCATTTGGTGAAAAACTTTTAGGAGAAAAAGTAACTGGACCTGAATATGTATATTTTATTGAAGAAAAATTAAAAAAATTTAATATAGATATTAAGCTTAACACAAATGTTATAGACATAGTAGACGATAAAAAAATAACTTATGTTAATTCAATAGAAGGAAGTAAAGAAGTATATGCAAAAGCAATAATACTAGCAACTGGATCAAGAGAAGTATATACAGGAAGTGTTATGGTTCCAACTCATGGATTAACAGGAATATTTACTTTAGGATCTGCACATAGATTAATTAATTTAGAAGGGTATCTTCCAGGTAAGAAAACAGTGATAATTGCTAAAAATAAATGGGGATTTTTAGTAGCTAGACGTATTTTAATTGAAGGTGGCAGTGTAGAAGCAATAATAATTGAAGATGAAATCAAAGAATTAATAGATGAAGAAATTGAAAACTTAATAGATGGATTTTCCATAGAAATTATAGAAAATTCTAGAGTTGTAGAAATTTACGGTAATAAAAGAATAAATAAAATTAAAGTACTAAATTTAAAAGAAGATGTAACTTCTAAAATAGAATGTGATTCTTTAATTTTATCAGTTGGATTTAGACCAGAAAATAAACTTGCTCAAAATTTAAAAATAGATATTAATAAAAGTACATTTGTTCCAGAAACAAAAGAGTTTGAGACTTCTAAAGAAGGAATTTTTGCTTGTGGTAATTTAATTTATGGAAAGTTAGCTCTTATAATGGAAGAAACAGATGGTATTAATTGTGGAATAAAATCAGCAGAATATATTAAAAAAATAAATTAGAAATAGCAAATAGCATTTTTATACATAAGGTCATTTCCTAAAGAATTAAGATGTATTCCATCTAAATATATATCACTATTATTTAAAGTAATTGAATAGAAATCTATAAAAGAGAGGTTATAGTTAATAGTTAAATTAATTATTTCCTCTTTTAAATTAATTAAATTTTTTTCTGCATAGCTATAAAAAGGTGAATATGAAAATAATTCATTTGCCATATTTCCTATGATTGAAGGTGGAATGCCTATGATAACATTAGAGTTGATTTCTAAAGCTTCTTGTATCATTAATTCTATATTTTCAATTATTGATTTTACAGTTCTTCCTAAAAGCAAATCATTGCTACCACACATAATAAATATTTTATTAGGAGTATATTTTATTACATCTTCATAATATCTAGTAAGCATTCCTGTACTTGTATCACCATTACAGCCCTTGTTTAGTGAGGTTAAGTTTAGGCTGTTTTGAATTTTATAAACCCAGGAATCTTTTTTAGGAATACCATATCCAAAAGTTAAACTATCACCTAAAAATATTATATCTATATGTTTATTCATAAAACAAACCCACCTTTAAAATAATTTATTGAAACATTTTTTACATATCAGTGTTTTTCCACCATCTGCTTTTATGTAATCATTTGTTTTTAGTATAGTATTACAAATTGTACAAAAATTTTTGTTAGTTTCTATATCTTTATTCTTGTTAGTATTTGGATTTAATACGTTTTTCTTTATTGGAGAGTATAATTTAGGATTACCTAAAACTGATTTTTTATTTATGGAATAATTAATTTCATATTCACTTTCGGCAAATAGTTCTAATTCAAAGCGAGGATTTTCTTTATCATAATATTCCTCGACGATTATTCTAGTAATCTGAGCATCATTTATGATAAGACCACTTTTTTCTATTCCATCAAATATACTTTTTGTTATATTTATTGTGTCTGGATGACGTTTTTCACTTTTATAATAAACTTTTAGTATAGCTATTAAACTTTCTTCTAATATAATATCTGGATTTTGACTTCTAGCAATAAGAGCAATTTCTTGCTCATATATAGCATATCTATCATGATATTTACCAGAATTACTAGGTAAGATAGCACGTCCATTAGTATTATGTAATTTAAAATTTGATTTTGTTATTGGTGAACCATTAACAATTACTTTAGCATAGGTTGTCATAAAAACTCCTTAATATTTATATAAATTTCATTAAAATATAATTATACTATATAAAAATATATAGTATAATGGTAACTTATACAATAATCAAAAATTGATAATATATGTTAGATACAGTATAATATTTGTGTTAATCTGTATTTGAACATAATGTTTTAATAATAGAATATGTTTTAAGTATGTGTTGATATATACAATAAGAAAATTGATATTAGCTTAATTACTCAGTTTATTTTGCTTATGTATATATCACACTCTTATAAAATATAACTAATAAATATAGATTTAGTAATTGAATTAAATAAAAGAGGTATTTAATTATGGATAAAAAATTAATTTTAGCAATAGAATCAAGTTGTGATGAAACTTCAGCAGCAGTTGTTGTTAATGGAAGAGAAGTTTTATCTAACGTTATATCTACACAAATAGATACTCATAAAAAATTTGGTGGAGTGGTACCAGAGGTTGCATCTAGAATGCATATTGAAATAGTAGATTATGTAGTGAAAAAAGCTTTAGAGGATGCATGTGTTTCTTTAGATGATATTGATGCCATAGGTGTCACTTATGGACCAGGCTTAATAGGGGCACTTTTAGTTGGACTTCAATATGCTAAAGGATTGGCTTTTGCAGCTAAAAAACCATTAATTGGAGTAAATCATATAGAAGGTCATATGTGTGCAAACTTCATACAATATAAGGACTTAGAGCCACCATTTATATCTTTAGTTGTATCAGGAGGACATACTTTTATAGTTTCTGTTAATGATTTTTGTGATTTTGAAGTTATAGGAAAAACTAGGGATGATGCAGTAGGAGAAGCATACGATAAGGTAGCAAGATCTTTAGGACTTGGATATCCAGGAGGTCCTAAAATTGATAAATTAGCAAAAGAAGGAGATCCTAATGCTATTTCTTTCCCAAGAGCTAAGTTCCATGAAGACACATTAGATTTTTCGTTTAGTGGAGTAAAATCTGCTGTATTAAATTATTTGAATAAAGCTAAGATGAAGGGGATTGAAGTTAACAATGCTGATGTAGCTGCTTCATTTCAAAAAGCCGTTATAGATGTTTTAAAAGATAATGTATTTTTAACTTGTAAGAAAAAAAATGTTAATAAAATAGCTATAGCAGGTGGTGTTGCATCTAATTCTTGTTTAAGGGAAACTCTAAAAAAAGAGGGTGCATTAAAAAATATTGAAATTTTATTTCCAGAGCCAGTATTATGCACAGATAATGCAGCTATGATAGGAAGTGCAGCATATTTTAATTATGAAAAAAATTATGTTTCTTCTTTTGATATAAATGCAAAGCCTAATTTGAAGTTGGGAGAACGTTAAATATGAATTTATTGCCTCATTCGAATGGATTTCAAAGAATTAAATCACCTAAATTTAATTTATTAGATTTTTTAAGAAGAGCATTAATTATCATAATTGTTTTTCTTATAACTGGCTTTTTAGTGCAATCCATAAGCAATTTTATTGCAAATGAAAAATTAAAGGCAAGTTTAAAATATGTTAGAGTAGAGACTAAGAAATTAGAATATAAAATTAAGGGAACAGGATCATATACTATAGTCTTTGATGGAGGAATTGGGAGTAACATATATCAATGGGATGAAGTTTGTAAAAAACTAGAACGTGATGCTGATGTTAAAACATTTGTATATAACAGAAAAGGATATGGATTTAGTGATTCTGGTGAACGAAGAACACCAGAGGAACAAGCAGAAGATTTGAAAAATTTATTAAAAAAATCTGGTGCTAGCGAACCATATGTATTTGTTAGTGAAGAATATGGAAGTTTAATTTCTATGAATTTTACAGAAAAATATCCAGAACTAGTAGCAGGTCTTGTCTTGATAAATCCATTATCTTATGATTTAGTGAACAGTAAAGAATATTCAGAATCTATAAAATGGCAGTATTATAAATCTAAATTAAGATTTATAGGAAGTTATTTTTATATTACAGAGTTAAGTGACAAATTAGGATTAATAAAAAGCAATATTGATATAGAAGATTTACCTAATGGAGCAAAAGAAGAAATTAATATACATAAAAATAAAAAAAATTATACTAAGGCAATATATGATGAGATAGGAAACTTATGTAAAAAAGATATTAATACAAAGATTGATAACATAATAAAAATTAAACCAACATATATAATAAGCAATAACATTACTTCTGAATCAGATGAAGTTATAGAGAATTCTTTATTAACAGTATATAAGTCTTCAATATTGAGCAGTCCATATGCATTACATGATCAACAAAGTATTGTGGATGGCGTTAATAATATAATAAAAAAGGCAAAAAAAATAGAAAAAGTTAATTCATAAAACTAATATTAAGATTATTAAATAATAAATGAAAAATATGGGATATTAATATGTAGTACATATATTAATGTCCCATATTCTTATATTGACATTTTTCTGACACAAAATAACTTTATACTAAGAGTGTAAGATAAATATAAAAATTTTAGGAGGAATTTATTATGGATAATAAAGAGAATTTTATAGATGTAAATGAAAATGAAATTAAATATACAGATGAGAGTTTCATAGACAATAATATACAGAAAAAAAAGAAAAAAAGAAAAAAAAAAATTGCCAGTGTAGCAACTTCATTAGTAATTGCATTAGTTGGTGGAATTTTTGGTAGTGGAATAACGTACTTATTAGTTAAAGATAATATTTCTGCTGCACAATATAAAAATTATTCCCCATCAATATTTACTCAAGAAACATCTTCAGGGACACTTTCTACAACAGAAGCATTTAATAAAGTAGCACCTGCAGTTGTAATTGTATCTACAAAAGGATTATCAAATTCTGGATTTTTTCCACAAGAAGTTGAGGGAATTGGATCTGGATTTATTATAAATGAGGATGGTTATATATTAACTAATAATCATGTTATAAAAGGTGCAAATGAGGTAAAAGTTACGTTAAGTGATGGAAAAGAAGTTAATGCAACAGTAGTAAATTATGATGAAGCAAAAGATGTTGCAATGATTAAAGTGGAAGATGGAACTAAGGTTCCAGCAGTTGCTGAACTAGGAGATTCTGATGCTTTATTCCCTGGAGATCAAGTTATAGCAATTGGAACACCTCTTTCAAAGGAGTTTGCACAAACACTTACACAAGGTGTTATAAGTGCTGTAAATAGAAATGTAGCAAGTGAAAGTGGAACTAGTGTTAATCTTATACAAACAGATGCAGCTATAAACCCAGGTAATAGTGGTGGACCATTAGTTAATTCTAAAGGTCAAGTTATCGGAATAAATTCAATGAAAATAGGTACTCAATTAAGTGGAACTAGTGTTGAAGGTATGGGATTTGCAATTCCAATAAATGAAGTAAAAGAAAAGATGGATTCATTATCTAAGCCTATATTAAATTTAGGAATACAAGTAAGAGAGATTGATAATAATCTTGCTAAAAGATATGATTTACCAGAAGGAATATATGTAGCAGGTGTTGAAGAATTTTCACCAGCAGAAAAAGCAGGAGTAAAAGTTGGAGATGTAATAACTAAATTTGATGGAAAAAACATTACAAAATTTAATGAATTAAAAGAATTAAAGTCAGGAAAAGAAGTAGGAGATAAAGTTAAAATTCAAGTTGCAAGAGACGGAAAAAATGTTGATTTAGAAATTATATTAGAAGAAAAATCTAATTAGTTTATTCCAAATGCTATGTTTAATTTTTTAATTAAGCATGGCATTTTTTAATATATATACTTATTTTATAAGAGAAAAAAATAAATACTGTATAAAATATTCACAAAATGGAAGCTTGAGTCATATTTTATTATCATAAATAAACTTTTGGAGGTAAAAATAATGAGCGGAAGAATAAGTGTATGTTCTATTTGTCCTAGAGAAAATGAACAGATTGATGCGGTAATTAGATTATCAAAAGATAGAAGAAGTTGTATTTATGGAACAGTAATAGATGAAAATGGCGCTGCTGTAGCTGATGCAGTAGTTAAATTATTACAAGTTACTGGATGTGGACAAAAAACCCCAGTTCCATTAACTCACACTTTTACTGATAAATACGGTCAATTTTTACTTGGACCTTTATGTCCAGGTAAAAGATATATGTTAAAAGTATACAAAGATAATGTTTCAATTAGATACGCTCCACTAGATGTTGATTGTTATGAAGGATCTTGTATAGGCGTAAATGGTACAAGTGATGATTCAGAAGATAATTCAAGTGGCTGTGGAAGCAATCATAGTCATCATTGCAGATAGATAATTTCTAATTGTAATTAAGAAACTAACTTAGAATTAATTATGCTAGGAAAATAGATTAATATAGTTGAGTTTTGTTTATAAAAAGTCTTCTTTTATAATAAAGGAGACTTTTTATGTTATACTTAATATTGATTCCATATAAAAGAATTGTTAGTATTAGATAGACTTTTTATTACGTCTAAATTTGAAATATTTATACCATTAACTGGGACAAAGCTTAGATGTTTAGAATTTAAATACTCTTAGCAATAATTTATACAATAAGGAGTATTATGGATTTTAGTTATTTAATTTAAATATGGAGGAAAAACATGAATAATATAGTATTAAGTATTATAGCATTTTTCTTTTTAATTGGTGCTATTGACTATATAGAAGGAGATAAATTAAAAGTATCTAGTTACTTTGAAGAAGGCATAAAAACAATGGGATCGCTTGCTATATCTATGGTTGGTATATTGTCTTTAACACCATTTTTAGCTGAGGTTTTAACTAACTTTTTAACACCAATAGCACAAAAACTATCTTTAGATGCATCTATATTTCCAGCAAGTCTAATAGCAATTGATATGGGTGGTTTTAATTTATCTAATGAATTAGCATTATCTAATTCTATGGGGAATTTCTCAGGGATATTAATGTCATCAATTTTAGGCTGTACTATTAGCTTTACTTTACCATTAGCTGTAGGTTTAGTGAAACAAGAAATGATGGAAATAGTATTTAAGGGGATTTTATGTGGAATTATAACAATGCCTTTAGGTTTATTTATTGGAGGAATAATGTTAAGGGTACAAGTGTACACTTTAATTTATAACTTACTTCCTGTAATATTACTCTCAATAATTTTAACATTAGGTATAATTTTTAGACCCAAAAAACTAATAATAATTTTTAAATATTTAGGAAAAATGATAATGTTTATAAGTATAATAGGATTAATCATACAAGGGGTATATTCTATTTCAGGAATAAAGCTTTTGAATAATATTATGCCTATTGAAGAAGTAATTACTATTGTTGGAAGAATAGCTCTGTTTTTAGGCGGTGCATATGTGATGTTAGAAGTAATAAAAAGATCATTAAGCAAACCTTTAAGTAGAATAAGTAAACTTTTTAATATCAATTTGAATTCTATTGCTGCACTTATTGGAAGTTTAGCTTCAGCAATTGTTATATTTTCAAATTTCGATAAACTAGATGATAGAGGTAAAATTATTTGTACAGCATTTTCAGTTGGAGGTGCGTATGTACTTGGAGGTCAAATGGGGTATGTATCAAGTGTAGCTCCAAAGTTATTGTCTATATATATTTTTATAAAATTACTTTGTGGTATATTAGCAGTACTTTTTGCTTTAACTTATTTAAAATATGAGCAAAAGTATAAAAAATAATGTTAAATATTTAGAGGTGTGAATAATGAGAAATATACTTAAATATTGCTTAACTTTTTTTGTAACTGTAATTATCATTATATCTTGTGTACTTTACATCCAAGATGATAATACTCCAAAAGTTAAGGGGTACATAAATGTTTTTGTAAAAGAAGATTCATATGAATACTTAAAGCAATGCAGTGATAAATTCATGGAAGATAATAATAAAGTTCATATAGAGATTAATAGTATTGATGATTATAGTGAAACATTAAACAAGGAAAAATATAATAAGTATAAATCTACTGATATATTATTATTAAATAGATTAGAATTTGAAAATTTAAATGAAAATAATAATATTAAATATAAGGATATGAAAAAAATTTTAGATACATATTCTAAAAATTTTTCAAAGTCCAGAATAAATCAAGTTAGAATAGATGATAAATTAATGGGAGTTCCATTAAACTCCAAACCAATGGTATTATATATAAGAACTGATATGTTAAGAGAGTATGGCTATAGTAGTGATGATATTAACACTTGGGATGATTTTATAAAATTAGGTGTTGATATATATAACAAAAGCAATGGCACTGTTCAGATTCTAAATGCTACAGGAAGTGATTATGAGGACTTGGTTAGCTTGATTATTATGCAATATATAGATGAGGACAAGACAGAAGATGTTATAAAAAATGAAGTTAAAGAAAGAATAGATACTCTTAGAAATAATAATATATTAAATTTAAATAGTGATGGAAAATTCTTGGCTAGGATATCTTCAATTGATGCAATGAGAGAGCTTAAAGCATTGGATGTAGAGTGTGAATGGACTGCAATCAATCCTCCAAGCATAAGTTTAGGAACTAATAGATTTTATTGTGAAGAAGGAGATAATTTAATAGTTTTAGATGATGAGCAAGAAAATGCTGAATTAGTAGAAAAATTCATAACATATTTAATAACTAATACGAAAGTTTCAATGGATTATATTCAAGAAGGAAAGTTTTTTTCTAGTTTTCTTTATACTTATAAAAATATAAAAACAGAAGATACAATTAAAAATTTCACAGGAAAAAGCCCTCTCGTTGTAATGAGCAACATAGAAGAGAGAGCTCCAATTATGAAACAATATGATAAATATATTAAAATAAAAAATGAACTTTTAGATTAAGCTTAAGATTGTATAATCTTTTTATAAGCATCTAATGTTTTTATTGCTGTTTGCCTCCATGTAAATTGGAGGCTTCTATTATATCCTTTTTTTGATAATTCAGATTTCAAACTATCATTATTCAGGACTTCAACCAATGAATTTTTTAAAGATTCTTCATCATAAGGGTTAATAAGTATTGCATCATTGGAAGTTACCTCAGGAATTGAAGAGAGAATTGAGGATATTACGGGAGCTCCACAACTCATCGCTTCTAATGGAGGCAGTCCAAAACCTTCATAAAAAGAAGGATATAAAAACACGTCACATGCATTGTAAAAAATAGGCAATAAATCATCGCTTACATATCCAGGGAAAATAATATTATCTTCTAAATTATTGGTTTTAACAAAATCTAATAATTTTTCACCTTCATCTTTTAATCCACCAACTAAAACTAATTTATAGGGCTTTTTAAAATCTTTATATGTTTTCATATATGCTTTGATAACTCCTAAAACATTTTTTCTTGAACTAAATCCACCTATATACAAAGCAAATGGCTGATTTATATTAAATTTTGTATTTAAATAATTTTTACAATTTATTTTATTTAAAAGTTTAAACTTAGAGTTAGCTGCAAGTGGAGTTACAAATATTTTATCTTCAGGATAACCATTAAAAAACTTTAATATATCTTTCTTTGAATATTCAGAAACTGTAAGTATACCATCTGAATTATAAATAATTTCAGGCATATCTTTAAGAAAGCGTTCCAAATATCCTTTTCCAACTGTTTCAGGCATTATATAAGGAATTAGGTCATGTATAGTAACCACATTTTTATATGCATTAGAATATTTTAGCCCAATTCCATTTTGAGGAATATGATAAAGATCTATCTTCTTTTCTTTTAATATATTTGGAATATAATATTTTTCATAAAAACTAGAATGTTTTCCTGAAGAATATATAATATCTGTGTTTTTATTAATAAAGTCTTTATTAAATTTTCCAGAACAAAATAAAGTGAAATTATCTTCAAAATTTACAGATAACATATTAGATATAAGATTGTTAGTGTAAGTTCCTATACCTGTCCCCTGATGTAATGTAGAACTACGAGCATCTATAGCGATTTCCATAAAACACCTCTTAACATACATATATAACTAAGATATTAAATTAACTTGGTTTTTGTGAATACAAAATTAGTTGTTTTATATCTACTAAATCACAATAAATTATTAAATAACATACAATAAAAAGAATAATATTTTTGGGGAATTTTATGAAAAATAATGATATGGTATTAAAAATAAAGGATTATATTGAAGAAAATTATGAAATAGAAGTAGATAATTTAGAAAAAGTTAAAAATAGTTATAAGGTAATATCAAAAGATAAAGGTTATTCTATAAAAATTATAAAGTATAATTTTGAACACTTTTATTTTATTTTGTCTGCAATTAAACATCTACAGCAAAATAAATTTAGTAAGATTCCTGAATTTATTAGGACTAAAAATGGTAAAGAATATATTAGTTTAGATGGAAAATATGCATATTTAACAGAATGGATACCATCTAGAGTAAGCAATTATGACAATCCATTTGAACTGGCTAAGGTGTCTAATAAATTAGCAGAATTACATGAGTGTAGTAAGAATTTCACAATAAATGATAGGATGCAACCTAGGATAGGTTGGTTTTCTTGGGAAGATGTATTTAAAACAAGATCTAATGAAATATTAGATTTTAAAAATAGGATAAGTCAAAAGGCTAATAAGTCAGATTTTGATTTATTATATTTAAAAAATATAGATAAAGAATTAAAAAGAGCAGAAAAAAGTATTGAAGGTTTAAAAAGAAATAATTATATGGAGATAATGAAGAAAGAAGTATTTAAATCAGGATTTTGTCATCATGATTATGCAAATCACAATATTTTAATTGATAACAATAATGAAATTAATATAATTGATTTTGATTATTGTATACTAGATTCTCATTTACATGATCTATCATCTCTTTGTATAAGAAGTATGAAATATGGAAAATGGGAAGATAAAAAAGCAGATTTAATATTGAAAAATTATGAGGATATAATTGAATTGAAAAAAGAAGAAATTCCATTAATGAGAGAATTTATTAGATTTCCACAATGCTTCTGGCAGTTAGGAATACAAGTATATTGGGAACAACAATCTTGGGGAGAAGAATTTTTTATTAATAAATTAAATAAATACTTAGACGATTGTTATGAAAGAGAAGCATTTATAGAGGATTACTTCAAAGGAGGAGATTAAAATAGAAGAATTAGATATAATGCAATATTTAAACAGTAAGGGAATAGATATTGCGGGGAAGTATTTTGAATATGATAAAAATATAACCAATAAAAAAGCTATAGATCAAGTAAAAACAATGGTTAATCTCCAAAAAATTTTATTAGGATATAATAATGAGTCTTTGATTAGAATTAAGAGTACTATAGGAAAAGAAATTGAGAGTTATAAGGTTCAAATAAGAAGATTACAAAGGGATTATGAAAATATAATGAATAGAGGAATAGAGAATGATTTTGAAAAATTAATTATTTCAGATGGTAGAAGATTATTAAATCAAGCAAATGATGTAATAAATTATATATACTCTCATAATTATTTTGGAATTATAGAAAGAAGCATGAATAGAGAAGAGTTATGTATTGGAAGGAGTGATCAAGGAAATTTAAGATTTAATGGTAATATTCAAATAGGAAGTCTGAAGTATATGTCATATAACTTAGTAGAAGAAGATTTATATAAATATATAAAAAGAATTAAAAGAAAAAATAATTGTATAGATGAAGAAAAATTGATAAAAGTTTTTGTATATGAATCACATTTATCTAATTACAGTATAAATTATTTGAGAGCCTTGTGTAGTTTTCCAAGAGATACTTTGAAAATATGGGAAAAGTATAGAGTCAATAAAAAATTAAAAACATATGAAGAATTTTCAAAACAATTTAAAAATAGTATAGATTATGAAAGTAAAATATTTATCTGATAGTGAATATATACAATATTTTTATTTTTACTAAGCAAGAATGCTAGAAGATACAATAATGGAGTTGTTTCTTTATTTATAGGGAGGATGTAAATGAATAGGATTAGATATGCTGAGAGGAATTCTCTATGTGATTACGATTTGAGTTTCGAATTTTTTAATGAATTAGGAATTAACATAAACGATATAAGTCCAGTAAGAAATGTATTTATAATATACACCGATAATGGTAATAAAATTTTAAAAAAAGTAGACTGTAATGAAAAAAAATTAACTTTAATTAATGAATCGTTAAATTATATAAAAGATAAGTATAATAATATAATAACTTATAGTGAGTTTGAAAATGGTTCAATATATAAGAAGTGGAAAGATAAAACTTATGTTGTAATGGACTTATTAGACGGAAGAGAAGCATGTTTTACAAACCCTTTAGAGATAAAATTATGTGCTAAGAATATTGCATTAATGCATAAGGCTTCTAGTGGTATTAGAGAAGAATTAATAAAAAAGTTAAATGAAGATTTTTTAGATGAATCATTGGAGTGGAAATTTGAGAAGGCATATGATGAACTTAGTTTTTTAAAAGAACTAGTAAGTAAATATAAATATAAGAACGAATTTGATAATTTATTTATTAATAATGTTGATAAATATTTGCAAGATATTATAGTTGTTAAAGAATTGCTTTCAAAAAGTAAATATACTGATTTAAGAAAAAATGGACAAACTATATCATTATGTCATAATGATTTAGCATATCATAACTTCTTAATAAAAAAAGAGGATGTAAGTATAATAGACTTTGATTTTTTAACTATAGATTTAAGAATAATGGATATAGCAGATTTTATATTAAAATCTATAAAAAATTCTGCATTTGATATTGATAAGATGTTATTAGCAATAAATTCTTATGAAGAAGTTTTACCTTTGATGGAAGAAGAAAAGGAAATATTATATATACTATTATATTTTCCTAGAGATTTTTATAATATATCAAGAGATTATTATTACAAGAGAAAGAAATGGGATTATGAAGTTTATTTAAATAGATTTAATTCAAAATTAAATAATGAGCAATTTAGAAAAGATTTTATAGAAGAATATAAAAGTTATGTTTTATCAAAATGTTGATATATGTACAATCATAGTGGACGGAGCAATTAAATTAAAAACAACTAAAAGCTGCCTCAAAATTACTTGAGACAGCTTTTTAAGTGCATATGTTTAAAAATATTATTGATATTGTAAGAAAGTTTTTATGTAATATAAATTCAAAGTTAAGAAGTGAATATTACATAAACTTAATTACAATATCAACCTTTATTAGACATGCCAATTTACTTTCGTGAAATTTTATTTTCAAATAATATTGATTTATAAGCATTTATAGTTTCATAAGCAGTTTTATTCCATGAGAATTTAGAACTTCTCTTTAAACTTTTATTAACCATAGTTAATTTTAAAACACTGTTTTCTAGCACTCTTTGGATGTCATAAGACAATTCATCTATATTATGAGGATCTATTAATAGAGCAGACTCATAACATACCTCTGGAAGAGATGTAACATTAGATACTATAACAGGTGTACCACAAGCCATACACTCTAACGGAGGAAGTCCAAATCCTTCATAAAATGATGGATAAACTAAAACTTCAGTTGCATTGTAAAATACAGGCATATCTTCAAGAGGAATAAAACCAGTGAATATTACATTAGATGATACTCCTAATTTTTCAGCACGTTCTTTATATCTAAAATATGATTGGCCTTTCTTTCCTACAATAACAAGCTTAGTTTTTTCCATTGTGCTATAAGGAAGTTTAGAGTATGCATCAATTAATCCTAATATGTTTTTTCGTGGACTAAATCCACCTACATAAAGAATAAAATTATCATCTATATTGTATTTTTCACTAATTATTTTTTTGCATTGACATTTACTTAATGGTCTATAAATTTCTTCTGCTGCAAGAGGAGTAACATATATATTTTCTTTTGGAAAATTAAATTCATTAGCTATATCGTTTTTAGAAAACTCAGAGACAGTAATTATACCTTGGCAATTTTCTAATATACTAGGTAATTCATCATTAAAAATTCTAAGATATCTATCACTAACTGTTTCTGGCATTCTAAGTGGAATAATATCATGTAGTGTAATTACTTTTTTACAATTAATATTTTTAGAAAGTCCAATTCCATTTTGAGGTACATGATAAATTTCCATATCTGAGTTATTTAAAATATTAGGAACTTTAATTTCATCCCAGAAGTTATCATAATCATCGCTTGATTCTACATTTTGTATTGAAAAGTTAGCGTTTAGATTATTTAGAGAATCACACTTTGGCATAAATATTAAATAATCATTAGTGTTATCAATAGTATTTAAGCTTCTAATTAATTCATGAGTATATGTGCCAATACCAGTGCCTCTATACCATTTCGCAGCTCTACCATCTATTCCTATTCGCATTATTTAATCCTTTCAAAGAATTTATATTAATTTATTATATTAAAAGAATATAAAAAATGTTAATAAAAGAAGTAATATGCACATATAAATTATAAAGGAGGTGAGCACTATGATGAGGGAATTTGAAATAGAAAGACAGTTCGATATTAAGATAGAAATAATTAAGGCTAATAAGGGTGTTTACTATCTTAAGACTAACAAGGGAGAACGATGTTTAAAGAGGATAAATTATGGGCCTCAAAAATTATTATTTGTATATGGTGCAAAAGAACATTTAATAAAGAATGGTTTTGGTTATTTAGATAGATATTATTTAAATGTTAATGATGAACCATATGCACTAGTAAATGAGGATTTATATACTTTATCTGAATGGTTAGAAGGCAGAGAGTGCGATTTTAGAAATATTGATGAGGTGAAAATAGCAGCGCAAACTCTTGCATATATGCATGAAGCATCTAAGGGATATGATCCACCAGAAAATTCAAAATTAAAGAGTGATTTAGGAAGATGGCCTCATTTAATGGAAAAGAGAACAAAATCTTTAGACAAAATGAAAGATATTATAAGAAAAAGAAATATAAAAAATGATTTTGATATGATATATCTAAAATCAGTAGAATTCTACAGGGAATTAGGCAAACAAGCCTTGCAAACATTAAAGGAATCAAATTACTATGAATTGTGTATGGTTGCAGAACAAGAAAAGACATTCTGTCATCATGATTTTACTTATCATAATATAATTATAGATAGTAATGAAAAGTCACATATAATAGATTTTGACTATTGCAAGAGAGAAGTTAGAACTTTTGATATAAGTAATTTTATGATAAAAGTTTTAAAAAGAGTAGATTGGAATATTGATTTTGCTAAAGCTATTATTGAATCATATAATTCAGTGTCTAAACTTAGAGATGATGAATATAAAGTCTTATATGCATACTTACAATTTCCACAAAGATATTGGAGATTGGCAAATAGGTATTATTATAATGAAGTTAATTGGGGGCAAAATACATTTACTAATAAGCTAAGTTCAATAATAGAAGAAAAAGATAAATTCTTATCATTCTTAAATGAATTTAAAAAAGAGTATACTATTGAGTAATGAATGTGATAGGAAAAAGTCCTATTAGTATAAGTTGTTCTTATATTAATAGGACTTATTTTATTCTTTAGGAATTTATATTATTAAAAAATTTGTGGATAACTTTTAAAATAATGTGTTTTAAAGGTATTATGAGTACCCCTAAAGAATAAAAAATAATCATATGCCGCACCATTATTCCTGCACTGCGTTTGGAAAGGGTGCATGGCTAAAAAAATCGACGGCTCCAAAGTCGCCTTAGCGATTTTGTTCTTGTAAGGCTATGTTTTAGCAGTGTGTTGATATATGCCACTTTACCTATTGCATATATCAACACATATTTAAAATATAGCCTATTGTCAATTGAAGTGTGGCGTAGGTACTTTGCTTTAATTTTACCACATAAGAAACTTTTAATTTTACCATCATAATATGAATTATACTAATATATTTAGGAGAAAAAATGGATATAGGAGATATTGTGGTAAGAAAGTCTTATGATAAAGATGTTACATTTAAAATAATAGATATTAGAAATGAAAATGGGAAAAATGTATTTATTTTAAAGGGAATAAGTATAAGAATTATAGCTGACTCTTCAGAAGAAGACTTAGAAGAAGTTAATGATAAATTCATGGCTTCACAAGATAAAATTTTAAATACAAGAGTAAATGATGCAATAAAAAAAGCATTATCTGTAAGAACTGATTTTAGGGAAAAAGCAAATAAAGCACCAAAGATAAAGCCTGATAATGAATTGATGTTTGGTAGACCCGGAAAAATACTTCATGTAGATGGTGATAGTGATTATATGGAGACATGTTTAAAAGTATATAAGCAATTATCATTAGATGCAATTGGAAGATGCATTCCTGAGAGTAAGCAACCTAGTATTATAGTTGACTTAGTAAGGGAGATAAAACCAGATATAGTAGTTTTAACAGGTCATGATGGAGTGTTAAAAAATTCTAGAAATTATTTAGATTTAAATAATTATAGAAATTCTAAATATTACTTAGAATCTATTAAGGCATTAAGAGACTACAATTCTAGTTATGATGAATTGGTTATATTTGCAGGGGCATGTCAGAGCTGTTATGAATGTATGCTTGATGCAGGAGCTAATTTTGCATCATCTCCAAGTAGAGTTTTAATTCATTGCTTAGATCCGGTTTTTGTTTGTGAAAAAATAGCCTATACAAGAATAGATGAAATAGTTTCTATTAAAGATGTTATAGAGAATACAATAACAGGTATAAAGGGGATAGGAGGACTACAAACAAGAGGTAAATATAGAGAAGGTTATCCTAAATCACCATTTGTTTAGAAATAATTTATAAAAAATGAATAAAATAAGACCTAAACCTTAATAATAAGACCAAGAAGAGAAAATTTAAATGTAGAATTCAATATATTTACATTGACAAAACCTATAGATAAATGATAAAATATAAATTTTACTTGACAAAAACCTCTTTTCAGTGTATAATTTTGAATTAGAAAGAGGGTGTTTAAATGGAAACAATAAAAACAATTTCCTCAATAAAAAAAGACATAGAAAAGCATGTAGGTGATAAAGTAACCTTAAGAGCTAATGGAGGAAGAAAAAAGATTCTAGTTAATGATGGAGTAATTGACAGCGTATATGATAGCATATTTGTAATAAAACTAAAGACTGACACCCCAAGGACTGTGACATATAGTTACTCAGATGTATTAACAAAGACTGTACAATTGGTATTTCCGCAATCAATATAAACTTCGATTTAATCGAAGTTTTTTTCATTTAAAATTACAGAATTTTTGAACTGTGATGCATTATAGAAAAAGCATTTTTCATATAAAAAACAATAAAAAAGGTAATAAATTTATTTAAAGGCATAAAAAAAGAAAGATGGTGGGTTTCCATCTTTCAACTATGGTATAAAAGGGTATTGAGAATTTATGAGAGGTTATATGGTCAATAACCAATTACAATAATACGACAAAATATAATATATGTCAACATATTTATCGATAAAAATCACAAAAAAATTTTTTACGACAAATAATTTAAAAATTCTGAAATTAATTGGTAAATATAATTTAGAAAAAAGTATATTATTTATTCATAAAATCGTAGTAATGATTATATAAATAATAGTAGAAATTCTATAGGAGGGATATGTTATGTCACAAATAGATGCAATAAAAGAAAGTATAGGTTTTGAACAACTAATAAAAGAGAGTAATTCAGATTGTGTTTTAAAAGAAGAATATTTAATTCCAGATACCCATCCAGATGTTCAAGAAATATTAACTGTTGAAGCTAGACCTGTAATAGTTAGTAAGGAATTTGTTGGTGATAAAATTGCTTTAGAAGGAATGGTTGAATATACAGTTTTGTATTTAGCTAGAGAAGAGGGGATGGTTGTAAACTCTGTTAGCTATACGGAAAAATTTAGTAGCAATATTGATTTGAACCAAGAAGAACATAAAATCGTTTGTGAATTAGAATGTAAAGTGGAACATATTGAAGCTACTATAATGAATGAAAGAAAAATATCTATCCAAGGTGTTTTTGAAATATATTGGGAGATGTATAAGAGTAGTGAATTTGAATTTGTTAAAGATATAGAAGGAACAGATGATATAGAAATTTTAAAAAAGACTGAAAAAATTAATAGAATTAGTGCAAATGAAGAAGTTGAATTAGTTGGAAAATCTAATATTAGAGTGGGGATGGACAAACCTCAAATAAGTAAAATCTTAAAATGTTCATTATTACTTCATAAAAAAGAAATAAAAATATTGGAAGATAAAGTATATCTAAGTTGCTATTGTAAATTAAACATTCTTTATAAAGGCGATGAATCTAAAGAAATAATATCTATTGAAGATGATGTTTATTTATCAAAAGAAGAGGAAGTAAAAGGCGTTAATTCAGATATGATGTATTCTGTGTCATATAATATTCAAAATAATGATTTGATGCTAGAAGAAGACGACTTAGGAGAAGTAAGAATAATAAATAATGAATTTATAGTGAAAGCAAATATAAAGGTATTTTCAAAAGAAAATGTTGATGTAATAAAAGATGCATATTGTCCTAATTTTCCAATAGAATTGAAAAAAGAAGAATATGAATTAGGTGCTATACAAGGGACAAATAGTTCAGAAATTATTATTAAGGATAATATAGCATTAAATGAAAATAATTTAATACCAGAGCAAATAATTTGTTCTAATGGAACATTGTTAATATCTGACAAACAAGTTGAAAATGATAAGATTATTGTAGAAGGTGTTCTAAAAGTTGATGTGTTGTATAAAACAAGTGATCAAGATAAGTATTTAGCTAATGTAAAAGCAGATATACCATTTAATTCAATAATAGACATTCAAGGTGCTAAAAAGGGAATGAAGGCAATAATAAAATGCAATCTTGAGAGCTTAGAAGCAACTATAGAAGCAAATACAATAGCAATAAAGGCTTCTGCAATGTTGTATGCTAAGATATGCTATGAAGTTAAAAAACAATTTATATGTGATGTTATAGAGCAAGAAGGGGAAGTTCCAGAGAAAAAATCTAGTGTCACTATATATGTTGTAGGTGAAGATGATACTTTATGGGATCTTGCTAAAAAGTATAATACTACAGTAGACGATTTAATAAAAATAAATGATATAGAAGATCAAGATGATATCGAATGTGGTAAAAAACTTATAATTCCTGGAAGAGCTATATTCTAAAAATAATATTCATATTATGATATAAAGATTCTGAAATAGAAATAAATAAAATTAAACTTTTATTTGATATTTATACTAAAATATAAAGAATGTATTAAAATGTAGATTGAAACAATAGAAAAAGGCTTCATTATGCTGAATAATGAAGCCTTTTTCTTTTTTTTTGAATAATTATTTTTTTGATGGAAACAATATCTAATGCACATGATATGAGGTGATAAAGTTTGAATGAAAATTTAAATGGAAATCTGATAATAATTGGAGGAGGAGAAGACAAAGAAGGGAAGAAAGAAATTTTAAAAAGAGTATGTGCTTCAATAGATAAAGATAAGGATATTTTATTAATTGCAACCATTGCTACAGAATTTCCTAAAGAAGCAGCGATTAAATATAAAAAAGCTTTTGGAGAATTAAAAGTTAAAAATATAAGAGTATTAGATATTAGTGAAAGAATGGATTCTTTTAATGAGGAAAATGTAGAACTTATTAAAAATTCATCTTTAATATTTTTTACAGGTGGAGATCAATTAAGAATAACCAGCTTAATTGGAGGAAGTCCTATATATTCAGCTTTAAAGGAAGCCTTTAAAAAAGGAATATTTATTGTGGGAACATCAGCTGGAGCATCAGTTATGAGCGATACAATGATAGTTGAAGGATCAGATGAACAATCTCCAAGGAAATGTACTCTAAAAATGGCTCCCGGTCTAGGACTTATAAAGGATGTTATAATTGACCAACATTTTGCTCAAAGAGGAAGAATTGGTAGATTATTAACTGGTATAGCAGAAAATCCAGAAGTATTAGGTATAGGAATAGATGAAAATACAGCAATAATAGTTAATCAAGAAGGAAAAATAGAAGTAATAGGTGAAGGTGCTGTATATTTTATTGATGGAAGTGAAATCACATATACAAATGTCTCAGAACTTTATGGAGAAGACATTTTAAGCATGTATAATGTTAAATTACATATTTTAACTAATAGTAAAAAATTTGATCTTATAAAAAAGTTACCTTTTGAGGAGGATAAGTTAAGTAATGAAAGTAGTACAGGAAAGGATATATGAAGGAAAAAACATATATTCTCATAAAAAATGCATAAGAATAGATGTAGATTTACAGGGATATTGTGAAACTCCAAGTAAAGATATACCTAATTTTAATTTTAATTTGTTAAAGCTTGTACCAGAATTGTATACACATAGATGTGGTATAGATGAAGATGGTGGGTTTGTTACAAGACTTAAAGAAGGCACTTACTTAGCACATATATGTGAGCATATAACAATTGCGTTGCAAAATAGATTAGGAATAGAAGTAGCTTATGGAAAAGCTAGAGAAATACAAGGAGATAGATATTATATAATTTTTCAATATGAATATGCTAAAACAGCTATGGAATGCCTTAGATTATCTGTTGATTTAATAAATGCTCTTATAATTCAATCTCCGATAAATTTTGAAGAGAGAATAAATTCAATAAAAGAAATATTAAATTCAGAGGAAATAGGACCTAGTACAAATGCTATTTGTAAAGCTGCAAAACAATATAATATGCCTATAACTCAGTTAGGCAATAGTGGTTTTTATCAAATTGGATATGGGAAAAAAGGAAAAGTAATAGAAGCTGCTATATCTGAAAAAACAACCTGTGTTGCAGTAGATATTTCTTGTGATAAGCTTTTAACAAAACAATTACTAGAAAATCAAAATATACCAGTAGCATTAGGTGGAAAAGTTTATAATATAATTGATTTATTAAAATGTGCTGAAAAAATTGGATATCCGGTAGTTCTAAAGCCTCAATATGGTAGTAAAGGAAATGGAATATATTTAAACATAAAAAATGAAAATGAATTAATTAAATCATATAATAATTTGAAAAATAAGTTCAAAGATATATTAATTGAAAAATATGTTAAAGGAAATGATTATAGAGTTTGTGTAGTTGATTATAAAGTTGTGGCAGTATCATTAAGAATACCACCTTTTGTAATAGGAAATGGAAAGGACACTTTAAAAGAACTTATAGAAAATATTAATAAAGATCCTTTAAGAGGTGAGGATCATGAAAAACCTTTAACTAAAATAAAAATAGATGATCAATTAATTTCATATATAAATAAAAATAATGTATCACTTAGCTATATACCTAAAGATAATGAAAGAGTATTTTTAAGAGAAAATGCTAATATTTCTACAGGGGGCATAGCTATTGATTGTACAGATGATATATGTGAAGAAAATATAAATCATTGCATAAATGCAGCCAAAGCATTGGGTCTAGATATATGTGGAATAGATTTATGTGTAGATAATATATCTTGTGATATAGCTAAAAATAATGGTGTTATTATGGAGGTTAATGCAGCACCAGGAATAAGAATGCATCATTTTCCGTCTAAAGGAATTGAAAGGAATGTTGGTAAAGCAATAATTAATATGATGTATGGTGAAAATCCTAAGAATATACCAATAGTATCTGTAACAGGAACAAATGGTAAAACAACAACTACTAGATTAATAAACCATGTATTAAGTCAAATGGGATATAGTGTAGGAATGACATCTACTGAAGGAATATATGTTAATAATAGATGTATCCATAAAGGTGATGATTCAGGGTTTAACAGTGCAAAAACAATACTATTAAATAGAGATGTTGATATAGCTGTACTAGAAACCGCAAGAGGCGGATTAATTAGAAAAGGATTAGCTTATGATATTGCAGATATTTCTGTGATAACTAATATAACTAATGATCACTTAGGTTTAGATGGTATTAATTCTATGGAAGAATTAAGCTTTGTTAAATCATTAGTTGGAGAAGCAGTAAAAGAAGATGGATTCACTATATTAAATGCTGATGATGAATGGAGCAAAACTATAATTAATAGAATTAAAGCTAATAAAATATTTTTCTCAAAGTATGCTGATAATGAATTAATACAAAAAAATATAAGTTATGGTGGAATATCTGTCTTTATAGAAAATGATAATATAGTTGTAGTAAATAATCATAAAAGATATTTAATATGTTCTATAAATGACGTACCGCTTTCTTATAATGGTTTATTAAAATATAATTTAGAAAATATAATGGCTGCATGTGGAGCTTTAGTAGGCCTTAATGTAGATTATTGTATGATTTCAAAAGGTATAATGAACTTTGATTTAAACAGTAATAATGGAAGATTTAATATTTATGAAATAGAAGATAGAAAAATAATATTAGATTATGGTCACAATATAGAAGGATATAAAGCGGTACTATCATCTTTATCTAAAATCAAAGGAGATAAAGATTTAATTGGGGTAATAGGAATTCCTGGTGATAGATGTGATGATATAGCTATAGAAATAGGCGAAATATGTTCTGAAATTTTAGATAAAATAATAATAAAAGAAGATAAAGATAGAAGAGGAAGAAGTGAAGGAGAAATTGCTTCACTAATAAAAAATGGTGTGTTAAGGAAAAATAGAAATGCTAAAATACATGTATGTTTAGATGAAACAAAAGCTTTAGAAAAGGCATTAATGATAAGTAAAAAAGGCGATACAATAGTAGTGTTTTTTGAAGATTTAGAATCAATTGTAAAATATATAAATAATAAAAATTCCAATAATTCCTTAGATTTAAAGTTATCTAATTTATAAAAGAAATATTTTATTCTTAATTAGACAGGATTTTTTCCCTATGTTAGAATGTTACTAAGGCATTTGAAAGAACATAAGTATTCAGAAATTTTAGTTTGATATTTTTTTTATTTTACTTAAATAACTGAATAGAAATTATTTTCTTTAAAGTGCCTAAAGTACTTAGAAGGGGCAAAGAAAAATGAATATTAAGGCTTATGCAAAAATAAATATTTCCTTAGATGTAATTGGCAAGAGAGAAGATGGGTATCATTTATTAAAAATGATAATGCAAAACATAGATTTATATGATATAGTTCAAGTTGAAAAGATTCCGAGTGGAATAAGCCTGAAATGTAATAAGTCTTATGTGCCTACAGATGAAAGAAATTTAGCATATAAAGCGGCTAATTTATTTAAAGAAACTTATAATATAAAAAGTGGAATTTGTATAAATATAGAAAAAAATATACCTGTTTCAGCAGGATTGGCAGGTGGAAGTACTGATGCAGCTGCGGTTTTGAAAATTATGAATAAAATGTTTAATATAAATGCATCTCAGCAGGAATTAATGAATTTAGGATTAAATTTGGGTGCAGATGTACCGTATTGTATTTGTGGTGGTACTGCATTATGTGAAGGAATTGGAGAAAAAGTTACTAAATTAAAACCATTTAGAAATAAAATTTTAGTTGTGGTAAAACCTCCATTTGGAGTATCAACTAAAGAGGTTTATAAGGCTTTTGATTTATCAAAGGTTATTTTTCACCCTAAAACAAATGAATTAATATCAAATATTAAAAAAAATAATATTGATTTTATAGCAAATAATATGAAAAATTTACTTGAAAATGTTACTTTAGGTAGATATAAAATTATCTCTACAATAAAAGATGAAATCAATACATGTGGAGCTTTAGGAAGCATGATGAGTGGAAGCGGTCCAACCGTATTTGGTTTCTTTGATGACATGTTAAAAGCTCAAAAGTGTTATGAAAAGATGAAAGAAAAATATGTAGATGTATTTATAACTAGAACAATTTAAAAATAAATTGAATAAAACTCCTTATATTTGGAAAATATTTCAAGTATAGGAGTGTGAAATTATGAAAAGAGTATTAAGTTGCTTAGTGATTATAATTATTTTTTCTACATTAATTGTAGGATGTACAAGTTTTAATAAGGTAAATAATAATGGTTCGGAAGAGTTGAATTATGAAGAAGTAAAGAATTCTTTAATAAGATTTCATGTTATAGCAAACAGTGATACAAATGAAGATCAAAGTTTAAAATTAAAAGTTAGAGATGAGGTTATAAATTACTTATACCCTTATTTAAATAAATCCGATTCTCTTGAAGAGTCTAGAGAAATAATAAAAAATAATGTTGAAGAAGTAAGATCAATTGCAAAAAAAGTAATTAAAGAAAATAATTATGCTTATGATGTAAATATTGAATTATCTAGAGAAAATTTTCCGGAAAAATCTTATGGAAATATAGTATTGCCACAAGGAAATTATGAAGCTTTTAGAATTATAATAGGAAGTGGACAAGGAAGAAATTGGTGGTGTGTTATGTTCCCACCATTATGTTTTGTAGATGAGTCAAAAGCAAAAATTGAATACGAAAAAACTCAAAATAAAATAAAAGAAGAAATTAACAAAAAGGATTCAAAAGATAATATAAAAATTAAATTTAAAGTAGTGGAAGTAATAGATAATTTATTCAAATAGCAATAAACATTACTTTATAAATAGGAGGATTAATATATGGCAAAAGCATTAGCTATGATATCAGGAGGACTTGATAGCATATTAGCAGCAAAGTTAATAAAAGAACAAGGTATAGAAGTTATAGGGATTTGTTTTAAATCATATTTCTTTAATGAAGAAAATGCAAAGAGAATGACAGAGCAAATAGGTATAAAGCTAGAAGTTATAGATTTTTCAGAAGAACATTTTGATTTGGTACGAAATCCTAAACATGGTTGGGGAAAAAATATGAACCCATGTATTGATTGTCACTCAATGATGATGAATTATTCAGGAAAGTTATTAGAAAAATTTAATGCTGATTTCATAATTACAGGTGAAGTTTTAAATCAACGTCCAATGTCTCAAAATAGACAAGCTCTGAATATAGTAAAGAAAGAATCTGGGTATTCAGATAAAATACTACGTCCTCTATGTGCTCAAAATTTAAATCCTACTCAAATGGAAATTGATGGTTTAGTAGATAGAGAAAAATTACTAAAAATATCTGGTAGAAGCAGAGCTATTCAAATGGAATTAGCTGAAAAATGGGGTATAAAAGATTATCCATCACCAGCAGGTGGATGTAAATTAACAGAACCTAATTATTCTATTAGACTTAGAGAATTAGTAAATAGAAAATCTGATATTACTCAAAGAGAAATTGATCTTTTAAAATATGGAAGACATTTTGTTACTCCTAATAATGTTAAAATTATAGTTTCTAGAACAGCAGAGGAAGGGGAAGAGTTTAAGAAATTATTAATAAAAGAAGATTTAGTATTTCTTACATCTAAATTTAATGGTGCAATGGTTATAATTCCAGAAGGTAATAATCCAACGGAAGAAGATTTGACTTTGGCTTGTAGATTTGCAGTTAGATATAGTAAAGGAAAAGATGAAAAATCTGTAGAAGTTAAATATGGAAATGTATCTACTGAATTTAATAAATTTAAAAATGTAGATTCTGTTACTCAAAAAGAATTAGAAGATTATAATTTAAACAAATAATAATATAAAGTTATTTACATAATAGTATGATTGAATATCATATCATATTAAGAGGGAGACGAGTATGAAAAAGAAGGCTATTATAACGGTTAAAAGCAATGCTTCTATGGATGATAATAAGCTAATAGAAGTTATATCACCTGGCGAATTTTATATAGATGATAATGAATTTAGAGTTGAATATGATGAAACTGAGATATCAGGAATGGAAGGAACCAAAACAATAATTTTTATTAGAGATAATTCATTCGTATTAGAAAGAAAAGGATCAACTACAACTAAGATGGACTTTAAAAAAAGAATGAAATCAACATCTTTATATAAAACACCATATGGAATTCTTAAATTGAATGTAGATACTAAAAATTTAGATATAGATGTGAATGAAAATGGTGGAACTATTGATGTTAAGTATTCTATGGGGATAGAAGGTCAAGTAGCTATGAATACTAATTTGGTAGTTGATATAAAGGTAAATGATAAATAAATATTAAATGTTTTTATAAAAAAAGATAATCTATACAAGGGTTATCTTTTTTATTTTTTTATTGTTTTAAAATCTATATATTGAATTAATATGAAATTTATGGAAACAATTTAAATAAGGAGGTGATATTTGTGATAAGTAAAATGAAATATATAAATATACTTAATGGACTTTGTGAATACTACGGTATTGGAGAACAAGACTTAATAGAATTATTAAAAGAAAGAGAAAATAAATACTTATTATTATTGCTTTTGAAAAATTACAGTTGCTTAGAACAAGAAAATGCTAAAGAGATATTAAGAGTAAAATCCTCCCAAAGTGTTAATAATAATTTGAAGTCAGCTGAGGAAAAGTTATTGATTAATAGAGATTTTAGAAAAAAATATTTTGAAATTCAAGATAATATAGATAGAATAGAAAAAATATAAAAAAAAGTCTAGTCATGAATTTAATTGTGTGTTATTATAATATCTATGTTGTTGCAATGCAATTATTACAGCACAAATAACCCCATTATGTAATTAGTGGGGTAATTTCAATTATATCACTAATTAATTATATAATCAATAAGAAAAATGAAAAAATAATAAATTTCTCATAGGGAGGATAAGTATGAGCACTAAATACGTTTTTGTTACAGGTGGAGTTGTATCTGCATTAGGTAAAGGAATAACGGCTGCATCATTAGGTAGATTATTGAAAAACAGAGGTCTAAATATATCAATTCAAAAATTTGATCCATATTTAAATGTAGACCCAGGAACAATGAGTCCTTACCAACATGGGGAAGTTTTCGTAACAGATGATGGAGCAGAAACAGACTTAGATTTAGGTCATTATGAAAGATTCGTTGATGAAAGTTTAACTCAAAATTCAAATGTTACAACTGGTAAGATATATAGTTCTGTTATAGAAAAGGAAAGAAGAGGAGAATACTTAGGTGGAACAGTTCAAGTTATTCCTCATATAACAAATGCTATAAAAGATAAAGTATATCAAGTAGCAAAAGAAAGAAATATAGATGTTGTAATTACAGAAATAGGTGGAACAGTTGGAGATATTGAATCCCAACCATTCTTGGAATCTATTAGACAAATAAAGAGTGAAGTAGGAGCCGAAAATGTTTGTTATATTCATGTTACATTAGTACCATACTTAGGAAAAGCTGGAGAATTAAAAACAAAACCTACTCAACATTCAGTAAAAGAATTGAGAACTATAGGTATACAACCTGATATTATAGTTTGTAGAACAGAAAAAGAACTTAGTGATGATATAAAAGCTAAAATAGGATTATTTTGTAATATAGATGGAAATTCAGTGATTCAAAACTTAGATGCAGATAATCTTTATGAAGTACCATTAATGTTACATGAAGAAGGATTAGATAATTTAGTTTGTGAAAAACTTCATTTAGGATGTAGAGACATAGACAATTATGAATGGACTAAAATGGTTGAAAAGATTAAAGGTCTTAAAGAAAAAATAGAAATCGCATTAGTTGGTAAATATGTAGAATTACATGATGCATACATATCAGTAGTTGAATCATTAAATCATGGTGGATATGCGAATAATACAAAAGTAGAAATTAGATGGGTTAATGCAGAAGAACTAGAACAAGGAGATGTAAGTGCAGTTTTAAGTGGTGTTGACGGAATATTAGTTCCAGGTGGATTTGGTGATAGAGGAATAGAAGGTAAAATATCAGCTATAAAATATGCTAGAGAAAATAATATACCTTTTCTTGGAATCTGCTTAGGAATGCAATGTGCTGTTATAGAATACGCTAGAAATGTGTTAGGATATGATGGAGCAAATAGTTCAGAAATAAATCCATGTACTAAATATCCAGTGATAGATCTTATGAATGATCAAAAAGATATTGAAAATCTTGGTGGAACTATGAGATTAGGCCAATATCCTTGTAAATTAGATATAGAAAGTAATTCATATAAAGTTTATAATTCTGAACTTATAAGTGAAAGACATAGACATAGATATGAATTTAATAATAAATTTAGACAACAAATAGCTGAATTAGGAATGAAAATAGCTGGAACTAGTCCTGATGGAAGATTAGTTGAAATTGTTGAAGTTACAAATCATCCATGGTATGTAGCGGTACAATTCCATCCAGAATTAAAATCTAGACCTAATAAACCACATCCTTTATTTACAGGATTTATTGAAGCAGCTATAAAGCAAAGATAAGATAAAAAAGAGTTTTCTTTCTTGAAAAAGAAAGCTCTTTTTTATGTTAAAATAATTATATATTTACTAATATCTTAAAAGTAATTATAATATTAGTTAATACTTTAAATATATAAATGCGATATAAATATGTTTAATGCAATATTTATTTGGATATAATAAGTTATAAGAGAATTTAAAAGTGTTATTTTATACATATCTTGATTTAGAATCTTAAAAGAATTCCCTAAGCTGATGTTAATTGAAATATAAATAATAAAATTTTAAGTATGCATTTTTATTAATGAGAAATTTAAATTAGTTTATAAGAAGCTAATGAATAAAATTATTATGATTTTTATCGCAATAATTTATTTGTTAATTTAAAATTGGAGGTGCTGGCTTGACAAAGCAAGTATATGAAAGCATGACTTTAGTTGAATTAAAGGATGTTGCAAAAAAATTAGAAATAAAGAATATATCAAAATATAAAAAGAATGAACTGATAGATGAAATATTAAAAAAATCACCTAATACAGTAGAAAAAGAAGGTGTTATTTTAAGAGAAAAAATATCTTCAAAAGTAAGAAATGATAATAAGTTTATTAGTAATAATGTTACTAATAATAACACTACTTTTACTAATAATGCTTCAAATAATAGTAATTTTAATAATAATAGTAATAGTTTTAATAATACAGATAATAAGACTGGTATCAAAAGTAATGAGGAAAATCCAGCATTAAAACAAGAAAAATTAAATAACATGATAAGCGAATCTAACAGTGCTAAGGGGATTTTAGAGATACTAGAAAATAATAATTTTGGTTTTTTAAGATGTAAAAATTATTTAACTAGTAGTGAAGATATTTATGTTTCACCTTCTCAAATTAGAAGATTTAATTTAAGAACAGGTGATGAAGTACAAGGTAAAGTAAGAGAAGCAAAAGAAGGAGAAAAATTTAAAGCTCTTTTATTTGTTGAAAAGGTAAATGGTGAACATCCTGAAAAGGCAATAGGAAGAAAATATTTTGAAACATTAACACCAATTTACCCTAAAGAAAGATTAAGACTTGAGACTTCTGATGAAAAGGATTTATCATCAAGGCTTATGGATATAATCTGCCCTATAGGTAAAGGGCAAAGAGGAATTATAGTGGCCCCACCTAAAGCGGGAAAAACAACTTTATTAAAAAAAGTAGCACAAAATATATCTACAAATTATCCTGATATAAAGCTAATAGTTCTTCTTATCGATGAAAGACCGGAAGAAGTTACAGATATGAAGAGATCTATAAATGGAGAAGTAATATATTCAACATTTGATGAAGAGCCTCAAAATCATGCTAAAGTATCAAGAATAGTATTAGAAAGAGCTAAAAGAATGGTTGAACAAGGTAAAGATGTTGTGATACTTATGGATAGTATAACTAGATTATCAAGAGCGTACAACCTAACTATAACACCGACAGGCAGAACTTTATCAGGTGGATTAGATCCAGGAGCATTAATAATGCCTAAAAAGTTCTTTGGAGCTGCAAGAAATATTGAAGAGGGTGGAAGTTTAACCATTTTAGCAACAGCTCTTGTAGATACAGGATCTAGAATGGATGATATGATATTTGAAGAATTCAAGGGAACAGGAAATATGGAAGTTCATCTTGATAGAAAATTACAAGAGAGAAGAATATTCCCTGCAATTGATATTTATAAATCAGGAACTAGAAAAGAAGATCTAATATTCTCTAAAGAAGAACAAGAAGTAGCATATACAATAAGAAAAGTTATGTATAGAGATGGAAACATAGAAGATGTAACAGAAAATCTTATAGGTATGTTATCTAAAACTGCAGATAATAAAGAGTTTATAAATGTATTTAAGAAAGTAGAGTTTGAAAAAAGAAAGCAGAATAACAGATAAAAAATAATGTATTAAGTAAAAAATAAGTAGAAGTTTTAAATTTCTACTTATTTTTTATTTATTAAATTTTCAGCTATATTTACAATTTCATCTACACTATAATTAGATGACTGTAGCATTAATTTATTTTTTAAATTTTGCAATTCTATAGGATTATCAATTAAATAATTTACAGTATTATTTAATTGAGTTAAGTCTTTTACATAAAGAGAGTAACCAGATTTAACTAAAAAATCTGTATTTTCCATTTCTTGACCAGGAATTGCAAAAGGAATTATTAAAGGAATGTTTTTCACAATAGATTCAGTTACGGTTAATCCGCCAGGTTTTGAAATTATTATATCGCAATAATCCATTAATGTAGGAATATCTTTTGTAAATCCTAAAATATGTAGTTTTTTATTGTTATAAGAATTATTAGAACAATAATCATATAACGATTTTTCTAATTTTTTATTTTTTCCACAAACTACTGTTATTCTTAATTTATGAGGATTTTTTAATAATTCTTTTAAAACCAATGAAATTGTATTTAATCCAAGACTTCCGCTCATTAATAATAAATTAAAATATTCATCATTTAAATTATTAAGAGAATTATTTTTATTATAAAAAATCTTCTTAATAGGAATACCAATAGGATATATTATATCTGGATTTATTCCTTTATTTATTAAAGAATGTTTTGTGTAGTTGCTTCCAGTAATATAAGCATCTACAGAATCACTTATATAAGTATAGTGTGCCTTAAAATCTGTAACTATTAATATATAAGGAATATTCAATCCTTGTTTTTTAAATGCTGTTACTATATTTATAGATAATGCATGAGTAGCCACTATTATGTCTGGTTTAGTATCATTTATTAATTTAAATAACTTCTTTTTAGTAAAGAAAAAAACTATTTTTAATAATTTATTAGTAAATTTGGTGTCTGTTAACTTATAAAATAATCCATAAAAATATGGAAGCTTACAAGCTAGAATTTCATATCCTTTTACAATTAAATCACTTAAAAATTTACTACCTTTATATAAGAAATCATATTTAACAGTTTCATATCCAGAGCTTTTAAACGTTGCTGATATAGAATCAGCAGCTTGATTATGACCTTGCCCCGTAGAAGTTGTTAAAATTAAAACTTTTTTCATTAAATTCCACTCATTTCTACTAAATTACATACAAGTAGTTTATCATGTTTAACATAATTTTTAAATATTATTTTATAGAGCTTTTAATTATATATGCATAAAAAGAAAATGGGAAAGACTAAGTCTTTCCCTCAACGTTCTATTTAGTATCAAGATTGAATCTTTTGTTGAATTTTTCAACTCTACCGCCAACGTCAACGATCTTTTGCTTACCAGTGAAGAATGGGTGGCATTTAGAGCATATTTCAACTTTAAGTTCTTCTTTAACAGAACCAGTTGTAAAAGTGTTTCCACATGCACACTTAACCACTGCGTCTGTGTGGTATTCTGGATGTATGCCTTGTTTCATATTTTTCACCTCTTCCAATAAGTTAACTTATTATTACTATTATTAAATAGCTATTAAATTATATCATAGCGTAATATGACGGTCAATACAAATTTATGGTAGTAAAAAGCTCTTTTTTACATATGTATTAAATGTTATAATCGATTAAGATAATTAAAAGAAGAGGAGTATTTAAGCATGAGCAAATTATATTTTAGGTATGGAGCAATGAATTCTGGAAAATCTACTCATTTAATGCAAGTGGCGTATAATTATGAAGAACGGGGAATGAATGTAGTTATTATAAAGCCATCTGTTGATAATAAAGGTGGAGATAAAATAGTATCTAGACTTGGTGTGGAAAAAAAAGTAGATATTATAATTTCAGAAAAAGATAATATTTTTGATTTAGTATCAGAATATATAAATCAAAAATCAAAAATTGATTGTCTATTAGTTGACGAAGTACAATTTATGAAATCAAATCAAATAGATCAGTTATTTAAGATTGCTGTTACATTAGATATTCCTATTATATGTTATGGATTAAGAACGGATTTTAAAATGAATGGATTTGAAGGTAGTACAAGATTATTATTATTAGCACATAGCATTGAAGAAATGAAGACAATATGTGCATGCGGAAAAAAAGCTATATTAAATGGTAGAAAAATTAATGATAAATTTGTATTTCAAGGACAACAAGTGGCAATAGATGAAGAAAATGATGTTCATTATGAATCTTTATGTGGTGAATGTTATTACAAATATAAAAAGATTAATTGAAAAATAAATGATAATTAGGGAGAAGAGATATGAAAAGATGTGATGTCGGAGGTCAAGCAGTTATTGAAGGTGTCATGATGAGAGGTAGCAGAGGTTTAGCTACAGCTGTTAGAACTTCAAGAGGAAACATAGAAATAAAGATGGATAAAACAGAATCAATAACTAAAAAATATAAATTTTTAAATATTCCTTTTTTAAGAGGTTTTTTTGTATTAATTGATTCATTAAAAGTTGGAATGAATTCATTAAATTACTCTGCATCGTTTTTTTATGAAGATGAGGAACCTTCAAAATTTGAAAAATGGATTAATAAAAAATTAGGAGATAAATCAAATGATTTAATCATGGCTATGACTTTAATATTTTCATTTATGATATCTATAGCTCTTTTTGTATTATTGCCAACTAGTATAGCAGCTTTGTTTAAAAATTTTACTATATCTCATGTTTTGTTAAATTTTATAGAAGCTATTATTAGAATAATTATACTTATAGGCTATATGTTTATTATAAGTAAATTAGACGATATATATAGAGTTCTAGAATATCATGGAGCAGAACATAAAACTATATTTTGTTATGAACATGAGGATAAGTTAACTGTGGAAAATGTTAAAAAGTGTAGTAGATTTCATCCTAGATGTGGAACAAATTTTTTATTTTTAATAATGTTTGTTAGTATAATTGTATTTTCTTTTACAGGATGGGGAAGTATCACCGAAAGATTAATATTAAGAATTGTATTAATACCTGTAATTACAGGTATTACTTATGAATTGATAAAATGGTTAGGAAAGAATAACAATTCTTTGGCAAAAGCAATTGCATGGCCAGGATTAAAATTACAATACTTAACTACAAAGGAACCAGATGATTATCAGATAGAAGTTGCAATTGCATCACTTAAAGCAGCGGAAGGTATTGAAGATGATGAATAATAAAAATATAGGTGAATTATTAAATGTAGGAACTGCTATTTTGAAGAACTGTGGAATTAGTACTTCAAGATTAGATGCAGAATTATTATTAGGTAAAGTATTAAATAAAGAAAAGATATATTTAATAACGCATAGAGAAGAAAAAATAGATGAAACAAATGAAAAAATATATATGGAACTTGTTAATAAGAGAAAAGAAAAAATGCCAGTTAAATATATATTAAATGAATGTGAATTTATGAATATGAATTTTTATGTAGAACCAGGAGTACTTATTCCAAGAGCAGATACAGAAATATTGGTTGAGGAAGTTTTAAAATATATAGATGAAAATAATAGCAAAAATATATGTGATTTATGCTGTGGTTCAGGTGCGATAGGAGTAGCTTTAGCTAATTTAAGAAAAGATATTAATGTAGATTTAATTGATTATTATGAAAGTCCAGAAAAAGTTACATTAATTAATATAGAAAAATTTAATGTTTCAGATAGAGCAAGTTTTATAAAGAGTGACCTACTGAATAAAAGCATAAATGAAGCAAAGATATATGATATTATAGTTTCTAATCCCCCATATATAGAAGAATGCGAAATAAATGATTTAATGGAAGATGTTAAAAATTATGAACCACACATAGCTTTGAGTGGTGGAAAAGATGGATTAGATTTTTATAAAAGAATAATAAATGAAAGTATAAGTGTTTTAAATAAAAGCGGAATATTAGCATTTGAAATAGGTTATAATCAAGGTACTGATGTAAAAGGATTAATGGAAGAAAAGAATTTTATTGAAGTAAAAATAATAAAAGATTTAGCAGGATTAGATAGAGTAGTACTAGGAAAATATTATAAATAAGAACTTAAATGTAAAATTATTATAAATTTATTTTTATATAAGAGGGTATAATAAATTTAATTAACTAAAGAATACATTCTATATATACCTGATTATTGATTAAGAGTTTAAAAATATGCTATAATACTAAGTGGTCTTGAATTTAAGGAAATAATATTTCATTTAATAAGACCATATTTAACGAAATTTTTGAAGTGAAATTAAAATATATTATTAAAAATATTTTATATATGATATGTGTAAAAATGAATTACGGAGTGATTAAATGTTATTAGATAAATTAGCCTTTATAGAAAATAAGTATGATGAACTATCAGTTAAAATTAGTGATCCATCAATTATGCAAAATCAAAATGAATGGAGAAAATTATGCAAAGAACAATCTGACTTAGAAATCATTGTTAATGCATATAAAGAATACAAACAAGTAATTGAAGATTTAGAAGTTAATAAAGATATGCTAAACGAAGAAAGCGATAAAGAAATGAAAGAAATGCTTAATGAAGAAATATCATCTTTATCTCAAAGAGAAGTAGAATTAGAAAAAGAAATTCAAATATTATTACTTCCTAAAGATCCAAATGACGATAAGAACGTTTTTGTTGAAATAAGAGGTGGAGCAGGTGGAGAAGAAGCTGCTTTATTTGCATACAATTTATTTAGAATGTATACAAGATACGCTGAAAGACAAAGATGGTCTACAGAAATAATGAGTTTAAATGAAACTGATATTGGTGGTTTTAAAGAAGTTGTCTTTATGATTAAAGGAAATGGAGCATACTCAAAATTAAAGTATGAAAGTGGAGTACATAGAGTTCAAAGAGTTCCAGATACAGAATCTAGTGGAAGAATACATACTTCAACTGTAACAGTAGCAGTATTACCAGAAGTTGATGATGTTGAAATAGAAATAGCAGACAAAGATGTTAGAATAGATGTATTTAGAGCTTCTGGTCATGGTGGACAATGCGTTAATACTACAGACTCAGCTGTAAGAATAACACATTTACCTAGTGGTCTTGTTGTATCATGTCAAGATGAAAAATCTCAATTAAAAAACAAAGAAAAAGCTATGAAAGTTCTTAGATCAAGATTATTTGAAAAAGCAGAACAAGAAAGAGCAGATGGAATAGCTGCAGATAGAAAGAGCCAAGTAGGAACTGGTGATAGAAGTGAAAGAATAAGAACATATAACTATCCACAAGGAAGAATTACTGACCATAGAATTGGATTAACATTATATAAATTAGATTCATTCTTAGATGGGGATGTTCAAGAAATGATAAATGCATTAATAACTGCAGATCAAGCAGAAAAAATGCAAAAAATGGGAAATAGTGAAATGTAAGACATTACTTTAAATGTCAGACATTATTTAATAGCCTTACATTTTAGAATGTGAGGCTTTTAAATAATAGGGGGTGATGTTATAGATATTTATACTGCTATAAAGAAAGAAAAATCATCTTTAAAAAGATTTATAATATTTATGATAATATTAGCAACTACACTACCGGCAGTTTTATTAATAACTAATCTTTTAAATGTATTTTATTTAATATATTTAACCTTTATTGAATTTTTAATAGTAATTTCTATACTTATTAAATTAAATGGATATAAGGTAGAATACAGATGTAATAATAATCGTCTAACGTTTAAAACAGGAATATTAACAACAACATCGTTAATATTATGTGACAAAGTTGTTTTAGTACATACTAATAAATCGGATTATGATATGGAAATAATTATTATTACAAGTGTCTCATTTAAAAATAGTCTATTGAGAACTGTAGATGCTAATTTTCTTAAAAGACATCCTAAAATAAAAAAGGAATATGATAAGATACAGGAGAAAAATCCAAATAAAACCTATTATTTTCAAATAGTAAGAAAAGGCGGATTAAAGAAGTATTTATTATTAGACTGCATATATAGAAATTGTGTTAAAGCTATATATACTGATTATAGTATACAAAATATAAAGATTGCACGAGGACAAACAATAGTTTAAAGAAAGAAGGCACATATTTTGAATACCAATATTATAAAAATTAATAATATTATTGATGATGAAGAAAAAATGAAAGAAGCAGCACAAATAATAAAAAATGGTGGCATAGTTGCTTTTCCAACAGAAACTGTATATGGATTAGGTTCTGATGCGTTAAATGAAGATGCTGTTAAAAAAATTTTTATAGCTAAAGGAAGACCTCAAGATAATCCTTTAATTGTTCATGTTGCATCAAAAAATATAGAAAATTTAGTTGAAGATATACCAGAAATAGCTCAAAAATTAATAGACAAATATTGGCCAGGTCCATTAACATTAATTTTAAAGAAGAAGTCTATAATTCCTAATATGACTAGTGCAAATTTAGATACTATAGGAATAAGAATGCCTAATAATGAAATAGCATTAAAATTAATAGAGATGTCTAATACGGTTATTGCAGCACCATCTGCTAATATAAGTGGAAGACCTAGCCCGACAGATGTAGAAAGATGCATAGAAGATTTGTCAGGTAGAGTAGACTGTATAGTCGGTGGAAATAAAAGTGATATAGGATTAGAATCAACAATATTAGATTGTACAGTTAATCCACCATTAGTATTAAGACCAGGTGGAATAACTTTAGAAATGTTAAAACAGATAGATAATAGAATAGAAATAGATGGAGCTATAATGAAAAAGAGTACTGGTGATTTAAAACCAAAAGCACCAGGAATGAAATATAGACACTATGCACCTAAAGCTAAAGTTAAGATAATTTCAGGTGAAAGAAAAAAAACTATTGAAAAAATGAAAGAAATGGTAGATTATTATATAGATAATAATAAAAAGGTGTGTATACTTACAATACAAGAAAATGAAAAAGAATATAATAAAGGAATCAAAGTAGTACTAGGCAGTAGAGAAAATTTACTTATGGTTGCACAAAATTTATTTGAATCATTAAGAAAATGCGATGATTTAGGTGCAGATGTAATATTAGCAGAGGCTTATGAAGAAAAAGGTGTAGGAATAGCTATTATGAATAGACTAAATAAAGCAGCTGGATTTGATATTATAGAAGTATAATTTTACAAGAATATATAAATAAGATTTTGATTATTGCTTAAAATAAGAGGAAGATAAAGTTTAATAATCTGCTTTTTCTTCTTTTTTTATGAATAGATATATTATAGTATGGAGGTTTTGATTATGAAATTAGCAATCGGATGCGATCATGGTGGATTTGAATTAAAACAAGAAATTATAAAATTTCTAGAAAGTGAAGGACATGAAGTTAAAGATTTTGGTACACATTCAACAGAATCTTGCGATTATCCAGATATAGCATTACCAGTAGCAGAAGCTGTTGTAGCTAAGGAATTCGAACTTGGAATATTAGTTTGTGGTACAGGAATAGGTATAGGAATTGCTGCTAATAAGGTTGCAGGTATAAGAGCTGCATTATGTTCAGATACTTTTAGTGCACATGCAACAAGACAACATAATAATGCAAATATATTAACATTAGGTCAAAGGGTTGTTGGAACTGGTCTTGCTTTAGACATAGTAAAAACTTTTATATCATCTAAGTTTGAAGGTGATAGACATCAAAAGAGAATAGATAAGATTAGTGCAATAGAAGCTAAACACAGTAAATAATATTAATTTTAATATATTTAAACATTTAATTTTGGAGGGATAAATATGAGTAAAGTAATTGAAGTTAATCATCCATTAGTGCTACATAAGCTTTCGATGGTAAGAAGTAAGGATACAGGATCAAAGGATTTTAAGGAATTAGTAAAAGAAATCTCAATGTTACTAACTTATGAAGCAACAAGAGATATAAATATGGATGAAGTAGAAATTGAGACTCCTGTTTGTAAAACAAAATGTAGAGTTGTTTCTGGAAAGAAAATGGCTATAGTGCCTATTTTAAGAGCAGGTCTTGGAATGGTTGATGGTGTTCTTAGTTTAATACCAGCTGCTAAAATCGGTCATATAGGATTATATAGAGATGAAGAAACATTACAACCAGTAGAATATTTTTGTAAGCTTCCAAAAGATATAGAAGAAAGAGATGTTATAGTTGTAGATCCAATGCTTGCTACAGGTGGTTCAGCAGCGGATGCATTAACTATGTTAAAAGAAAAAGGGGCTAAGAATTTAAAACTAATGTGTTTAATTTCAGCTCCAGAAGGAATAGAATTAGTACAACAAAAACATCCTGATGTAGATATATATGTAGCTTCTGTAGATGAAAAATTAAATGAAAAAGGTTATATAGTTCCTGGATTAGGCGATGCCGGAGACAGATTATTCGGAACTAAATAATATTTTATATTATTACAAAAGGAGTATCTTAAATAAAAATTTTAAAGATACTCCTTTTAAATTTATCTGTTATAATTAACATAAATAATGTTATTTTTAGGAGAATTAAAAATGGAAAGAACAATCAAAGAGAATTATTATTTAGATATTGCTGAAACTGTATTGGAAAGAGGTACATGCCTAAGAAGAAATTATGGCTCAATAATAGTTAAAAATGATGAAATAATATCAACAGGATATACCGGAGCTCCAAGAGGAAGAAAGAACTGTATAGATATTAATAGTTGCATAAGAGAAAAATTACAAGTCCCTAGAGGAACACATTATGAACTTTGCAGAAGTGTACATAGTGAAGCTAATGCTATAATTAGTGCATCACGAAGAGATATGATTGGAGCAACATTATATCTAGTAGGAAGAGATGTTAAGACAAGATCATATGTGGAAAATGCTAATTCTTGTTCTATGTGTAAAAGACTTATAATTAATGCTGGAATTTCTTATGTTGTTATAAGAAAGGATAAAGAAGATTACATTAAAATAGATGTAGAAGATTGGGTAAAAAATGATGATTCATTAAATATAAATGAGAACTTTGGTTATTAAAAAATTATATAGATTAAATTTAGAATATATACAAACATAATGCAAAAAATATTAAGAAGAATTAATAGATTTTTATATATAAAAAATAAGTATGTAAGATCTATTATCGCAGATTGGAGGAAATACTATGAGTAAAAAGAAAGTTATAACTATATTTGGAACGAGACCTGAAGCAATAAAAATGGCTCCATTAGTTCAAGAGCTAAAAAAAAGAGAAGAAATAGAATCTAAGGTGTGCGTTACAGCTCAACACAGAGAAATGTTGGATCAAGTTTTAGAGTTATTTAATATAAAACCAGACTTTGATTTAAATATAATGAAAACAAGACAAACTTTAACTGGAATAACAAACAAAGTATTAGAGGGATTAGAAGAAATATTTGAACAAGAAAAGCCGGATATGATATTAGTACATGGAGATACTACAACAACTTTTGCAGGAGCATTAGCAGCATTTTATAAGCAAATAAAAGTTGGTCATGTAGAAGCTGGACTTAGAACGTTTAATAAATATTTCCCATTTCCTGAAGAAATGAATAGAAGGCTAACAGGAAACTTGTCTGATTTACATTTTGCACCGACAAAAAGTTCTAAAGAGAATTTATTAAAAGAGGGTGTTTCAGAAGATATTATTTATATAACTGGAAACACTGTTATAGATGCTATGAAGTATACAGTAGAGGAAAATTATGAATTTGAAAATGATGAATTAAAGAAAATAGATTTTAATAAAAAAGTTATAATGGTAACGGCTCATAGAAGAGAAAATTGGGGTGAAGGAATAAATAATATTTGTGATTCATTAAAGCAAATCGTTTTAAATAATGAAGATGTTGAATTAGTATATTTAGTTCATTTGAATCCAATTGTTAAAGATGTAGTGTTTGAAAAATTAGGCAATTTAGACAGAGTTCATTTATTACCACCATTAGATACTAAAGAAACTCATAATTTAATGAATAAATCATATTTAGTTATGACTGATTCAGGTGGATTACAAGAAGAAGCACCACATTTAGGAAAACCAGTATTAGTATTAAGAGATGTTACAGAAAGACCAGAAGCAGTACAATATGGAACAGTTAAACTAGTTGGTACTGATGTAGAAAAAATAGTTAGTGAAGCAAATAAATTATTAAAAGATGTTGATGCATATAGTAGTATGAGTAAAGCAGTAAATCCATACGGAGATGGTGTTGCTTCAATTAGAATAGTAGATTCTATATTGAGATATTTTGAGTTAAGTGAAAAAGAAGTTGAAGAATTTAAAATATAAATATAAACTTTGTCTAAAATTTAACAATAAAGTCTTGATTAATAAAAAAAATAAATGTATAATTATGTTATGTTAATAATTTAACGATAAGGATATTAAACATATATAATTTTTAGGAGGATTTACACATGAAAGAAGTAGTTATTGTAAGTGCAGTAAGAACAGCTCTTGGAAGCTTTGGTGGATCATTAAAAACTGTTCCAGCAGTAGAATTAGGAGCAACTGTAATTAAAGAAGCTGTAAACAGAGCTGGTATTAAACCAGAAGCTGTTGAAGAAGTTATAATGGGTAATGTTATACAAGCTGGTTTAGGACAAAATCCAGCTAGACAATCATCTGTTAAAGCAGGATTACCAGTAGAAGTTCCATCAATGACAATCAACAAAGTTTGTGGTTCAGGATTAAGAGCAGTTAGTTTAGCAGCTCAAATGATAAAAGCAGGAGATGCTGATGTTATAGTTGCTGGTGGTATGGAAAACATGTCAGCAGCACCATATGTATTACCAGGTGCTAGATGGGGCCAAAGAATGGGCGACGCTAAAATGACAGATACTATGATAAAAGATGGATTATGGGATGCATTTAACAACTATCATATGGGTGTTACTGCTGAAAATATCGCAAAACAATGGGGATTAACTAGAGAAGAACAAGATGCTTTCTCAGCTTCATCTCAACAAAAAGCTCAAAAAGCAATTGAAACTGGAAGATTTAAAGATGAAATAGTTCCAGTTATGATTCCACAAAGAAAGGGAGAACCAAAAGTATTTGATACTGATGAATTCCCAAGATTTGGAACAACTAAAGAATCTTTAGCTAAATTAAAACCAGCCTTCATTAAAGAAGGAACAGTAACAGCAGGTAATGCTTCAGGAATAAATGATGGAGCAGCAGCTTTCGTTGTTATGAGTGCTGAAAAAGCAGCAGAATTAGGAGTTAAGCCATTAGCTAAAATACTTTCTTACGGATCAAAAGGATTAGATCCATCTATAATGGGATATGGACCATTCCATGCAACTAAGAAAGCTTTAGAAGAAGCTAACTTAACAATAGATGATATGGATTTAATCGAAGCTAATGAAGCTTTTGCAGCTCAAAGTTTAGCAGTTGCTAGAGATTTAAAATTCGATATGGAAAAAGTTAATGTTAATGGAGGAGCTATCGCATTAGGACATCCAGTTGGAGCATCTGGTGGTAGAATTCTTGTTACATTACTTCATGAAATGGAAAAAAGAGATGCTAAAAAAGGTTTAGCAACACTTTGTATAGGTGGAGGAATGGGAACTGCTCTTATAGTTGAAAGACTATAATTAGTAGTACTAATTACTCTTAAGAAAATTGCTATGATTATTAATCATAGCAATTTTTTTATTCTTTAGGAATTTATATTATTAAAGAATTTGTGGATAACTTTTAGAATACCGTTTTTTAAAGTTTAAAAGGTTTATAAAATCTAGGTTAAGGTAAATGTTTAGTTGAAAATTGAGACTGGAAAGTTAAATGAAAGGTTCTTAATAAGTATTTTAAAGCATATTATCTTAGAAAGATTAAGGATTTTAATCATAATTTTAAAATTCTAGTTATTAATTTTTAATTAAATTAATAAATAAGATTTAAAGATTGTAATTTACAAATAAAAAGTTAATTTATAAGTGTAGTTTTTTTATACAGTAATAATAAATTATTATAATTTATTATAATAAAAGGTAATAAAATTACATAACATAAATATAATAGTTATGAATGAATTCCTACAAATTTCAAATTTTGCTCTATTTAATGGTATATGTAATAAGAATATATGCAAGATGTAAAGAACAATATTGAATTAAATAATTATAAATACTACTTAATAAAGTGATTATAAGCCTGTAACTGGGTTTATCAATGAATTTTTAAAAAAAAAATTGAATAAAGCAAATTTTTTATATTCATTAGTACAAAAACAAAAACGACAACGTTTTACAAAATTACAAAAAAATCTAACAAAAAAATTGAATAAAGTTTAATAAAACTTGTATATTCATGTAAAATAACATTAGAAAACGATACCATAAAAAAAAAGAAAATATTCAAAAAAATGAATATTCTGATAATTGCAAGAATTGAAGTTGATTATTTTATTTTTAAAGATAATTTGATTAAATGAGAAATTTACCTTCATATACCAAAGGAAATAGAAGATAAACACATATTATGAGAATAAAAAGCAATTTATTACTATAAATAGTATTTTATTAAACATTGATATGGTTATATAATATGTCATATTGAAGTCAAGAGGAGAGAATTATGAATAGAGAGCCGATTAAACTTCTTAAAGATATGATTAAATTAGATTTAAGGGGTGGACTTTTAGTATCTTTAATTATAAGTATCCTTTTTTCTTTTAAGGATGCAAGTATATATTTAGCAGGTATTATAGTATCTTTAATTAACTTTATGATAAATGTGTATATTACCAGAAGTTTTTTAGGATATAGTAATAAAAATAAATACATAACTATGAGTGTACCATTAAAAATAGGTATTGTAATTTTAGCATCATTACCTTTTATAAAAAATGTAGAATACATTTCTTGTTATATGTGTGGCTTTATCTCACATTATGTATTTTTAACATTTAACTGTATAAACAGTAAGAAAGGAAGTGTTTAAAGTGGAACCCAGTAAGGTTGTATTTTCCTTTAAAATTGGAGATTTCCCAGTAGATATTATTCCAGAAGTAATAGTTCAATGGATAATAATTCTAGCTGTAGCAATAACGGCATATTTACTAACAAGGAATTTAAAACAAAAGCCAGATAAGAAACAAGCTGCATTAGAAAAGTTTTATGAAACAGTAACTTCACTTGTTAGTAATACTATGGGAGAAAGTTATGTAGGGTTTGTACCCTATGTAGGTACATTGATAATTTACTTACTATTATTAAATTTTACAGGATTAGTTGGTATAAAACCGCCAACACAAAACTTAAGTGTAACTGTTGGTCTTGCAATTACAACATTTGTAGTTATTAATTTTACTGCAATTAAGAGAAATGGCTTAGGCAAATATTTAAAAGGTTTTGGACATCCATTTATAGGTATGTTACCTATAAATATTATGGAAAGAGTTATGTTACCTGTATCTTTAGCACTCAGACTTTTTGGTAACATGTTAGCAGCGACAATTTTAGTTGATTTAGTATATAATGCATTAGGACATATAGGCATGGTAGCTCAAATTGGTTTACCAATAATAGTCCATGGATATTTTGATTTGTTTGATGGAACAATCCAAATGCTAGTATTTACTATGTTAACTATAATTAATATTAAAACAACAGCAGAACATTAGTGAAAAATTATTTATTTTAAGGAGGAATTACGATGAATTTAGCAGTTATCGGAGCAGGTATTGCTGTATTAACAGGATTAGGGGCAGGTATTGGAATTGGTATAGCTACAGGAAGAGCTACAGAGGCAATTGCAAGACAACCAGAAGCAGCAAGTAAAATTCAAACTGCATTAATCATAGGAGCTGGGCTTGCAGAAGCAACAGCTATTTATGGATTAATAATTGCATTTATGATATTGACAACAAAATAATATTTATGAGTTGATTATATTGACTCCGAAGGGAGGATATAGATAAGGATATGGAAACTAATTATTCAGTAATTTTGATGACAATAATTAACTTTTGTATTCTAGTTGCTATTTTAAAGCATTTTTTCTGGGACAAAATAAAAGGTATAATTAATGAAAGACAAGATTTTGTTGATGAACAATTATTAAAAGTTGATGAAGACTCAGAAAAAGCAAGAATGTATCTACTAGAAAATCAAAGAATATTGCAATCAGCTAAAGAAGAAGGTAAGAAAATTACCGAAAATCAAAAAGTAAAAGCTAATAAAGTATATGATGAAATAGTAGAAGATGCTAATGAAGAAGCTAAATCTTTATTAGAAAGAGCTAAAACTGATATACAACGTGAAAAAGAAAAAGCTGAGTATGAAATAAAAAAACAAGCAGTAGATTTAGCTATAGAACTTTCAATTAAGGCTTTAGAAGAAAACATAGATGAAAGTAAACATAGAGAACTTATAAGCGATTTTATTACTAAGGTAGGTATGTAGCTATGTATGAATACTTAGATAGGCGATATGCATTAGCACTTTACCAAGTTGCTGAAAAAAAAGGAAAAGTGGATGAATACTTACAAGATTTAAGAGAAATTTGTGAGCTTATTGAAAACAATCATGAATTTCATGAAGTAATAAAACATCCTCAAATAAGTACAAAGAAAAAAAAGAAAACATTTATTAGTATTTTTAAAAACAAGATTGATGAAGAGTTACTTTCTTTTCTTCTTATATTAATTGAAAAAGATAGAATACTTTATCTTAGAGAAAAATTAAATGAGATGGAAAAGATAGATCTTGAAAGAAAAAATACATTAAAAGGTATTATAAAAACAGCTATACCACTTTTATCAAATGAACTTGATAACTTAAGAAATATTTTTCAAAAGAAATATGATAAAAATATTTTATTTGAAACTGAAGTAGATCGTAATTTATTAGGTGGAGTTTATGTAAGAGTTGGTAATGATGTAATAGATGATACTGTCAAATCTAAAATAGAAGAAATGAAAGATTTAATGCTTAAACAGAAATAGAGGTGAATCCATGAATATTAAGCCAGAAGAAATAACTTCTATTATCAAAAAAGAGATAGAAAAATATGAAAAACAAATAAAAACAGTAGATTCTGGTACTATAATTCAAGTCGGAGATGGAGTTTCAAGAGTTTATGGATTAGATAACTGTATGGAAGGCGAATTACTAGAATTTCCAAATGATGTATATGGAATGGCTTTAAATCTAGAACAAGACAATGTCGGATGTGTTCTTTTAGGAAATGAAGAAGGTATAAAAGAAGGAGATATTGTTAAGGGTTCAGGAAAAATAGTTGAAGTTCCAGTAGGTGAAGCGTTAATAGGTAGAGTTGTTAATTCATTAGGTGAAGAACTTGATGGAAAAGGCCCAATAAACACAAATCAAACTAGACCTATAGAAGTTAAAGCACCTAGCATCATAGATAGAAGTTCTGTTAATGAACCATTACAAACAGGAATTAAAGCTATTGACTCAATGATACCAATAGGTAAAGGTCAAAGAGAACTTATAATAGGCGATAGACAAACAGGAAAAACAGCACTTGTTATAGATACTATATTAAATCAAAAAGGAAAAGATGTAATATGTATTTATGTAGCTATTGGACAAAAACAATCTACAGTTGCACATATAGTTAATACATTAACTGAAATGGGTGCTATGGATTATAGTATAATAGTAAGTTCAACAGCAGCAGATTCTGCCCCATTACAATATCTTGCTCCATATGCAGGATGTAGTATTGGTGAATACTTCATGAATCAAGGAAAAGATGTATTGATAGTTTATGATGATTTATCTAAGCACGCAGTAGCTTATAGAACAATGTCATTACTTCTTAGAAGACCGCCAGGCAGAGAAGCTTATCCAGGAGATGTTTTCTATATTCATTCAAGATTGCTTGAAAGAGCAGCTAAATTATCAGATGAAAAAGGTGGAGGATCATTAACAGCTCTTCCTATAATAGAAACTCTAGCTGGAGACATAACAGCATATATACCAACAAATGTTATATCAATTACAGATGGTCAAATATTCTTAGAATCTGATTTATTCAATTCTGGACAAAGACCTGCTGTTAATGCTGGTATATCAGTATCAAGAGTTGGTGGTAATGCTCAAATTAAAGCAATGAAGCAAGTAACAGGTACATTAAGACTAGAACTTGCACAATATAGAGAATTAGCAGCATTTGCTCAATTTGGATCAGATTTAGATAAAGATTCTAAAAAGAGACTTGAAAAAGGTAAGAGATTGGTAGAAATATTAAAACAAGATCAATACAAACCTTTAGAAGTTGAAAAACAAATTGTTATATTATATACAGCAGTTAATGATTTCTTATCTGATATAAAAGTAGAACATATAAAGAAATTTGAAAAAGAATTGTTAGAATATGTAGATACTCATTATAGAGAATTAGGAAAACAAATTGCTGAAGAAAAAGTTTTAACAGATGAAATAAAAGCTAAATTAGAAGTAGCGATAGTTGAGTTTAAAAAGATATTTTTACAAGAAGCATAGCTTAGTTTTAAGCTATGCCCTTCTTTAGGAGGTAGAAAGTATGGGTTCAGCTGGACTTATAGAAATTAAACGAAGAATAAAGTCAGTAGAAAGTACAAGAAAAATAACTAATGCTATGGGACTTGTTGCCACTTCTAAGTTAAGAAAAACTAGAAAAGAATTATTGACAAATAAAAAGTTTTTTGAAGAAACTAAAAAAATTATAGAAAAGCTTGCATCAACTATTTCAGGAGATGATGATAATATTTATTTTAAATCTAACAAAAGTAAGTATAAATTATACATTTTAGTATCATCAGATACAGGCTTATGTGGTAGTTATAATAACACTGTAGTATCTTACTTAGATAGTTTAATTAGAGATGAAAAAGAAAACATAAAAGTAATTACTGTTGGAAGTAAAGGCTTAAGTTATATAAAAAGAATAGGTCTTGATACAGTAGCCGATTATGTTGATATACCAGATATACCAACAGTAAAGGAAGTTAAAATTGTTTTTGAAAATGCTCTTAAAATGTATAAAGATGGAGAAGTTTCAGAAATTAATGTTGCATACTTAGATTTTGTTTCTCCAGTAAAACAAGAACCAAAAGCAGAAAAACTTTTACCAATAGAAAAAATTACTAGTGTATCAGAAGAATTTATAACTGAACCTAATAATGAAGAAGTTTTAATTAATGCATTAAATATTCATTTAAAAGGTAAGTTTAGAAATATTTTATTAAGTGCTAAATGTAGTGAACAAAGTTCAAGAATGACAGCAATGGACGGAGCTACTCAAAATGCAAATGATATATTAGATAATTTAAATCTAAAATACAACAGAATAAGACAACAAATTATTACCCAAGAAATATCAGAAATAGTTGGAGGAGCAGAAGCTCAAAAATAGTAAGGAGGTATTTTTATGCCTGGTAAAATTGGAAAAGTAGTTCAAGTAATTGGACCAGTAGTTGATATAAAGTTTGATTCAGATTCTCTTCCAAATTTATACAATGCAATTAGTATCGATATGGGAGAAAGAACGCTAATTGCTGAAGTTGAGCAACATGTTGGTGATGATATAGTAAGAACAATTGCTATGGAAGCAACTGAAGGATTAAAAAGAGGAATGGATGCAATTGATACAGAAAAAGCTATTTCTGTACCAGTAGGAGAAGCTGTATTAGGAAGACTTTTTAATGTATTAGGAAAGCCTATTGATAATGCAGGAGATGTAGATGCTGAAGAGATTTATCAAATTCATAGACCAGCACCAAGCTTTAAAGATCAAGCCGTTGAACCAGAAATGTTTGAAACAGGTATCAAGGTTATAGATTTGCTTGCACCATATCAAAGAGGTGGAAAAATAGGTCTTTTTGGTGGAGCCGGAGTTGGAAAAACAGTATTAATTCAAGAATTAATAAACAATATAGCTAAAGAACATGGTGGATTATCAGTATTTACTGGAGTTGGAGAAAGATCAAGAGAAGGTAATGATCTTTACCATGAAATGAAAGATTCAGGCGTTATAAATAAAACAGCCTTAGTATTTGGTCAAATGAATGAGCCACCTGGTGCTAGAATGAGAGTTGCATTAACAGGTTTAACTATGGCTGAATATTTTAGAGATAAAGGTCAAGATGTATTATTATTTATAGATAACATATTTAGATTTACTCAAGCTGGATCAGAAGTTTCAGCATTACTTGGAAGAATACCATCAGCTGTTGGTTATCAACCAACATTAGCAACTGAAATGGGTGCACTTCAAGAAAGAATTACATCAACTAAGAGTGGTTCTATAACATCTGTTCAAGCAGTTTATGTTCCTGCTGATGACTTAACAGACCCAGCACCAGCAACAACATTCTCACATCTAGATGCAACAACAGTTCTATCAAGAAGTATAGTTGAATTAGGAATATATCCAGCAGTAGATCCACTAGAATCTTCATCTAGAATATTAGATCCTAGAATTGTTGGTGAAGAACATTATAATGTGGCTACAAAAATTAAGAACATACTTGAAAGATATAAGGAATTACAAGATATCATAGCTATATTGGGTGTGGATGAATTATCTGATGAAGATAAGGCCGTAGTTTCTAGAGCAAGAAAAGTACAAAGATTTTTATCACAACCATTTACAGTAGGTGAACAATTTACAGGAATGCCTGGAAAATATGTTTCTGTAAAAGAAACAATAAGAGGGTTTAAAGAAATTTTAGAAGGTAAATATGATGATTTACCAGAATCAGCATTCTTATTCATTGGTTCAGTTGATGAAGCTGTACAAAAAGCTAAAAGTTTAGCATAGGGAGATGATTAGTATGGCTGATACTTTTTTATTAAAGATTGTTACCCCTGATAAAGACGTATTTAATGGTAATATAAAAAGAATATTTTTAAGAAATAGTATAGGAAGATTAGAGATATTAGCAAATCATGCTAATATGGTAACAAGTACGATATCATCTATTGTAGAATTTACAGATGCTGAAGGAAAAGATAAAAAGTTATTTGTTTCTAAAGGAATTGCAAGTATGTTTAATAATGAAATGACAATTTTTAGTGATTCTGCTGAATTTTCTGACGATATTGATTTAAATAGAGCAGAAAAAGCAAAAGAAAGAGCTGAAAAAAGATTACTTGAAGGAAATAAATACGATAAAGAAAGAGCAGAATTAGCATTATTAAAATCTATTGAGAGAATAAACTTAAAAAAAATGAATTAAAAAGCTTGAGAGGAATATCCTCTTAAGCTTTTTTTTAGCTTTTATTTGGCACAAATTAGCGAAAAATTTATATATTGATATTATAAACTTAACTAAATAAATGGAATAAAAAATTAAATAGCTGTTCATAATTAAAAAATGAATAGGGGGTATAAATATGAAGTTTAAATATAGTTTATTTTTGCTCATATTATTTTTATTTTTTAATATGGTAGCTATTTCAGCTAAGGACATTAATAGTGAGTCTTTTTATAATTTAGAAAATAGCATAGTTAATGAAAGTTATTTTGAAGAAAACGGATTAAAAGTACAATTTAAAACTAAAAAAAATATTAATGTAGAACAAATATTTTTAAAAAAATATTTGATTAATGAATTAAAAGGAAAATATACTAAAGTTGATGATAGAAATTTTGATGTTTCTAATGAAAATATTAAAGCTTGTGTTAATTTGTGGGAAAAAGATAGCTACACATATGTTGAAGTAACTTTAATAAATACAAATTCTAAATATGATACAAAACATTTAGAGGAATTAGTAGAGAACATAAAAAAAACCAACGTGGAAGATGTGCAAATATTTTTATATTATAAAGGAAGAATAGATAATGATAAATCATTAAATGATTTTAGTGGATTAATATCTCTTGTGAATTTAAATATGTTGAGTATTAGCAATGGTTATACAGGAACTGGGATTTCAAAATTAGGTGAAAAGATGAATTTTGCACTAGTTAGCTATAATGACAAATCTTATATAATTATTGGAACACCTATAATATTTACAACATACTAGTACAACCAAAATAAATATACAATTTATTTTGGTTGTTTAACAATTAATTATGGAGGATAATATGGAAAAAATAATAGTTAAAGGTGTAAAAAAACTAGAAGGTGAAGTTGATATAAGTTGTGCTAAAAACTCAGTTTTACCTATAATTGCAGCTACTATATTATGTCCAGAAGATATTACTATAAACAACACACCTATGTTGGAAGATGTAGAAGTTATTTGTCAATTGTTATCTCAATTAAATTGTAATATTAGTTTTTCAAAAATAAATAATAAATTAAAAATTAATACTAAAAATTTAAATCCTGTTGATGCTAATACTGATCTTATTAGAAAAATGAGAGCATCATTTTTGATAATGGGTCCTATGTTATCAAGATTTGGATATTGTAAATTATCACTACCTGGTGGATGTAATATTGGAAGTAGACCTATAGATTTACATCTAAAAGGATTCAAAGCTCTTGGGGCTGATATTAATATTGGTCATGGCTTTGTTGAAGTTAAAGCTAAAAATTTAGTGGGAAATAGAATATATTTAGACTTTCCATCAGTAGGTGCAACTGAAAACATTTTAACAGCATCAATATTAGCAAATGGAACAACGATAATAGAAAATGCAGCAGAAGAACCTGAAATCGAAGATTTAGCAAGATTTTTAAATAGTATGGGAGCTAATATAGAAGGTGCAGGAAGAGGAAAGATAACTATACATGGAGTAAAAGAATTAAAAGGAATAAGTTATACCCCTATATACGATAGAATTGAAGCAGGAACATTTATGATAGCAGCAGGAATAACAAATAGTATTATAAAAATTAATGGAGTAAATGAAGATCACTTAAGACCTGTCATAGAAAAACTAAAAGAATGTGGAATTGAATTTAATAGATTAAAGAATGATTCAATTATAGTAGATGGTACAGGAGAAAAAAGACCAGTTGATATAAAAACATTACCATATCCAGGCTTTCCAACTGATATGCAAGCTCAAATGATGAGTTTATTATGTTTAACTAAAGGAACAAGTATTATAACTGAAACCATATTTGAAAATAGATTTATGCATGTTACAGAATTATTAAGAATGGGAGCTAATATAAAAATTGATGGAAGAACTGCTATAATTGATGGTGCACCTAAGCTAACTGGAGCTAAAGTAAAAGCAACAGATTTAAGAGCAGGAGCAGCAATGATATTAGCAGGATTAGCTGCAGAAGGAGAAACAGAAATAGCAGATATATATCATATAGATAGAGGATATGTTAATGTAGAAGAAAAATTTAGGAAGCTTGGTGCTGAAATCTATAGAATAGATGTATAAATAAAGGGTGAGAGTAAATTCTTACCCTTTAAAATTATATTTTATTTTATATATTTAATGGCTTAACATAATTCTTGATTTTGAGCATATATTTAGATGTAGGGTATGGGAGGAAAGAGTTATGAGGAGTAACAAATTTAATAAAGACATAAAGTTAATAATACTAATAACATTAATAATACTTATAATATTAATATTATCTCCAATAGTTTTTTTAAATTCTGATTTTAACATATTTAAACCATTTGAAATTAATAACAGTGTAGTGAAAGAAACATATAAAATAGAGCTGCCTAAAAATAAAAAGGTTAAATTATATAGAAAAGATAAAGACAAGCTTGATGAAATAGATATAGAAGAATATATTATTGGAGTAGTGGCAAGTGAAATGCCAGCTAATTTTGATGAAGATGCATTAAAAGCACAAGCTGTAGCTGCAAGAACTTATTATATAAACAAACTCAACAATCCTTGTAAAGAAGCCAGCGAGAGTGAAGGTGAAATATGTGATACGACTCATTGTCAAGTATATATGGACAAGAATGAGAGAATGAAAAAGTGGAGTGAAAAAGATGGTAATAAAAATTGGGATAAGATAAAAAAAGCAGTTAAAGATACAGAAGGCCAAGTACTTGTTTATGATGGAAAAGTGTTGGAATATCCACAATTTTTTGCAATTAGTTCAGGAAAAACAGAAAGTGCTAAAGATGTATTTTCAAATGATATACCATATTTAAAATCTACAGATAGTACAGGTGAAGAAATTGCTCCTAAATACAAAAGCTTTATAGAAGTTAATTTAGATGATTTCATAGATAAAATAAATAAAAATTATTCTAATTTAAATTTATCAAAAAATAATATAGGTTCTAGTATGAATATAGATTCATATACAGAGGGTGGAGCAGTAAAAGAATTAAAGATAGGTGATCAAATTATAAAGGGAACTGAATTTAGAAAATTATTTAATTTAAATTCCACAAATTTTAATTGGACAATAAAAGATAATATTATAAAAATATATTGTACTGGATATGGTCATGGAGTTGGAATGAGTCAGTGGGGGGCTAATGCTATGGCTAAAGATGGTAAAAAATATAATGAAATATTAACTCATTATTATGATGGGGTTGAAATAAAAAATATAACTTATAAATAATTTGAATTTATTGGAAAAATATAAATTCAAAATTAAATTATAAGAAAACAAGCTATATTATTAAAAATAAATAATATGGCTTGTTTTTTTATTTTTTAATTTATATATAAAAAAACAGTATTAGTGTATTAATTTCTACAAAAGGGAAATAATGAAAAAAGGAGGTGTTAATATGGACAAAAATTTTAAAGGAAAGTTTAGAGACTTATTAAGAAAGGAGAGCTTTTATATTGCTTTATTTCTATGCCTTTGCGTTATGGCTGCTGTAGGAACTGTTTCTTATAAAAGAATAAGTAACCAACATGAAGTTGCAAAGGTTCAACAACCAGAAAAAGAGCTAACTTTAAATATTAATGATAAAAGCGTTACAAATGAAATTCCAAATGCGGAGAGAGTAGAGAATACTGCAAAAGATGAACCTAAGGTAAATAAAGAAACTGCTTCTAAGGAAACTGCTAAAAGTGTTGCTTCAACAACAGTTAACTTATCAAATCCAATAGAGGGAAAAATAAGTAGAGGATATACTTATCCAGCACCAGTAAAAGTAGAAGATAATTTATACAGAACTATAAGAGGTGTAAATATAAGTTCTAAAATTGGAACAGAAGTTAAAGCAGCTGCAGATGGAATTGTTGATGTTGTAGAAAATGCAGGCGTTGAAGAGGGTACAGTAGTAGAAATTAAACATGCCAATGGATTAAAGACAAGGTATGGAAATCTTGATAAAAATGTTTCTGTAAAAGCTGGAGATAAAGTTACAGCCAATCAAGTAATCGCTAAGATTGGAGATACAGCTAAATTATATGATAAAGAAACATTTGGTGAATATTTAAATTTACAAGTAATTAATCCAAATGGAGAACAAGTAAATCCAGAAAAATATATTAAACTTAAATAAAAGTTTAAGGAAAAAATTCTTACTAAATGAATAACTCAATAATTATTATTGAGTTATTCTTAAAATATTATTTTAAGGAGGTTGTATAGTTTGAAGGATTATATAGAGGAAAGAGTGTTAGAAGTTGCTAAATATATTATAGATTCAAAAGCCACAATAAGAAAGACTGCAAAAGTTTTTGGGGTTAGTAAAAGTACTATTCACAAAGACATGACAGAAAGATTGCCTAAAATAAATCCTATAATAGCAGAAGAAACCCATACAATATTAGAATTAAATAAAGCTGAACGTCATATTAGAGGTGGAAAAGCTACAAAAATGAAGTATAAAGCTATTGAACGATAAACATAATAGGTTTATAATATAGAATTAGTAGAAAAATGTTATTAATGGTAAGAATATGCGATTTAGGAGTGAATGATGAATGTGGTTTTGGAGAACTGGGACAGACCTTGGAATTGATTTAGGTACAGCTACTGTGCTAGTTTATGTAAAAGGCAAAGGTGTAATATTAAAAGAACCATCTGTAGTAGCCATAAATAAAAATAATAATAAATTATTGGCTGTGGGTGAAGAAGCAAGAAGAATGATAGGTCGTACGCCTGGAAATATAGTTGCTGTTCGTCCATTGAGAGATGGGGTTATTTCAAATTATGATATAACAGAAAGAATGTTAAAAGAATTTATAAGAAAAGCGTGCGGAAAGAGAAATATTACAGCGCCTAAGGTTATGGTCTGTGTACCTTCTCAAGCTACAGAAGTTGAAAAAAGAGCTGTTATTGATGCAGCAAGAAATTCTGGAGCGAAAACAGTTCATTTAATTGAAGAACCATTGGCAGCAGCAATTGGTGCAGGCATTGATATAACAAAGCCTAATGGAAACATGGTTATAGATATAGGTGGAGGAACTTGTGATATAGCTGTTATTTCATTAGGTGGAATAGTTGAGAGATCTTCAATTAAGATTGCAGGAGACAAATTTACTGAAGCAATCATAAAATATGTAAGAAATAAATACAAAATAATGATTGGAGAAAAAACGGCTGAAGATTTAAAAATAGGTATAGGTTCAGCGTTTAAAGGTTCTAGAAGTTTAACTGCTAAGATGAAGGGAAGAAACCTAGTAACAGGATTGCCAGATGAGTTAGAAATAGGCACAGAAGAAATTAGAGAAGCATTAGAAGAATCTGTTGAATCTATAGTTGATGTAGTTAAGACAGTCTTAGAAAGAACTCCACCTGAATTAGCTGCAGATATAATAGAAAAAGGCATATTAATGACTGGTGGCGGTGCATTATTATATGGGCTTGATAAGCTCATAGAGTTTAGAACTGGTGTGGAAGTAACTATAGCTGAAAATGCTATTGAGTGCGTTGCTGAAGGAACAGGAGCAGTTTTAGGACAATTAGATAAGTTAGACAATGAATTAAATTCTCAAGAAATAGTTCTTATTGAATAAAAAGAATAAAATCATCCCAAAACTNNAGTTTTGGGATGATTTTATTTTTTTAGATTATATGCATCGATTAAAGCTTTTGATATTAATTTAGCCATGTCCATAACTAAAGAAAGTCTTATACTGTAAGAAGAAAATACTTCTGAATTATTAACAGTATCAACTATACCGATTATTGAAGCTATACCAACTTCAGGTAACTCTTTACCAACACCTTTTCCGGGATGTATAGCATAATCTCTAGTATGAATTTCTCCAATAGCATCTTTATTACCAAGGCATGCATCTACTCCTATTATTGGAGAATCAGGATGTTTTTCGTATATTTCTTCTAGTCGATCATCTATGTTTAAAGCGTGTATAGGACTTGAAAGTGTACCGTATACAGGTAATTCAAATGAGCTATCTTTTAAAATTGAGCCTACTAAAGGACCTAAACAATCACCAATACATTTATCAGTACCGATACAGACTATTATTGTTTTATTATTAAGATAATCTTTAATTGCTTCAGATATCTCAAAACAAGCATCTGTTGATTTATAATTTACTTTGTGTTTAGTCAAATGCAATACCCTCCCCTCTTAACATATATATATGATGGGATTTAATAAAAAATGTGGTTTAAAGTATAAAAAAAAACAAAGTGGAAAATATTAGAATGAGAGGTGAGCAATAATGAAGAGGATTTTAACTATCATATTTATGACTTTTGCATTATTAATGAATATTTACTTAATATTTTATTGGCAGCCTAAAGATGCTAAAGCAATAATTACTAGCAATAATGATAGTGTAAGTGTAATGTCATATTCAAGATCTATGTATACAGTTAATAAAAACACTGTAATGACGATATTATCTGAAGATGATAAAAAGGATTTAACAAGAATAGTATATAAATTATCAACAAGTGATATAGGAAAAGTTGAAGAAGCATTTAATTTAGAAGATGAAAATGAAGGGTTGATGAGAGCTTTTAAAGTTTTTCAAACAAGATTATCAACACAGGATTATATAAAGTTAAGAGGAATTTTTTCTAAATTTATAGATATAGAAGTATTAGATTTAAATTTAAAAAAATAATTAGAGTTATATACTAAACAGAAGTATTATAAAGTAAAATAAAGTAATATAAATATAATTTAAGTACATGAGTATATATAAGACTTGAAATATAATTGGATTGAATATATACTAGTCATTGTTGATTGGCAACAACACAACAAAACAAAAAACAAATATTTTGGAGGAATTCCCGAGTGGCCAAAGGGGGCAGACTGTAAATCTGTTACGTTACGTTTCGATGGTTCGAATCCATCTTCCTCCACCAATTAATGGGCGCATAGCTCAGCTGGGAGAGCATCTGCCTTACAAGCAGAGGGTCACAGGTTCGAGCCCTGTTGTGCCCACCATTAATTAAAAAGTAAATAAGTGCTGGCATGGCTCAACGGTAGAGCAGCTGACTTGTAATCAGCAGGTTGTAGGTTCGATTCCTATTGCCAGCTCCATAAAACTAGGAGGAATTCCCGAGTGGCCAAAGGGGGCAGACTGTAAATCTGTTACGTTACGTTTCGATGGTTCGAATCCATCTTCCTCCACCAATTTAATGGGCGCATAGCTCAGCTGGGAGAGCATCTGCCTTACAAGCAGAGGGTCACAGGTTCGAGCCCTGTTGTGCCCACCATTAATAAAAAGTAAATAAGTGCTGGCATGGCTCAACGGTAGAGCAGCTGACTTGTAATCAGCAGGTTGTAGGTTCGATTCCTATTGCCAGCTCCATAACGCGGAGGAATTCCCGAGTGGCCAAAGGGGGCAGACTGTAAATCTGTTACGTTACGTTTCGATGGTTCGAATCCATCTTCCTCCACCAAAGAGAATAAACATAGTTTATTCTCTTTTTTAATGTATAGGAAATTATAGAATTTTTGAAGATTGAAAGGCTGATGAAATCTAAGGTTATGGATATATTTTTCAATTGACAATGAACAATTGACAATTTAGGATGAAATCACAATGTGATTTCTAAATATATATTTTTTAAGAAAGCCAGCGGCTTTCAACCACAATTGTCCATTGTCAATTGTAAATTGTTCATTGAAGGGTGGCGTAGCCACTTTTGTTCTTATTTAATAGTCAGAAGTTATTGTAAGTATAGTTTATGTACATATTTAATTTTAAGATAAGGTTAAAAGACAGAGACTTTATAGGGAATAGAAAAAACTATTAACTTAGATAGTTTTATTAATTGCTAAAAATTATAGGTTGACTAAGTAAACATCATATGTTAGAATACGAATGAAAATTAAATTAAAGTTACTCTTATCGAGAGAGGTGGAGGGAAAGGGCCCTATGAAACCCGGCAACCTGTGTATACAAGGTGCCAATTCCTGTAGATAAATTGTATCTACAAGATAAGAAAAGGATTATTGAATTAGTACTCTTCTTATTGAAGAGTTTTTTTATTCTTTAGAAATTTATCAAAATCAAATATAAGTTTAAGAATTTATTATAATAAAGAGCAGAATGAAGGGAGAAAACAATGAGAAGATTATTTACATCAGAATCAGTTACAGAAGGGCATCCAGATAAAATGTGCGATCAAATTTCAGATGCTATTTTAGATGCTATTTTAACTAAGGATCCAAATGCGAGAGTTGCATGTGAAACATGTACTACTACAGGACTAGTTATGGTAATGGGAGAAATATCAACTAATTGTTATGTTGATATTCCTAAAGTTGTTAGAGAAACAGTTAGAGAAATTGGATATGATAGAGCAAAATATGGATTTGATTGTGACACTTGTTCAGTTATGACTACTATAGATGAACAATCAGCAGATATAGCAATGGGAGTTGATGAAGCTCTTGAATCTAAAAAAGGTCAAAAGGATGAGGTAGAAGCAGTAGGTGCTGGAGATCAAGGTATGATGTTTGGTTTCGCTACTAATGAAACAGATGCATACATGCCACTACCAATTTATATGGCTCATAAATTATCTAGAAGACTTACAGAAGTAAGAAAAGATGGAACTTTAGATTATTTAAGACCAGATGGAAAAACACAAGTTACTGTTGAATATGAAAACAACAAGCCTAAGAGAATAGATACAATAGTTATATCTACTCAACATGGTGAAGAAGTATCATTAGAAACAATAGAAAAAGATATAAAAGAACATGTAATAAACTCAGTAGTTCCAGCTGAATTATTAGATTCAGAAACTAGATACTTTATAAATCCAACTGGAAGATTCGTTGTAGGGGGTCCTCAAGGGGATTCAGGATTAACAGGAAGAAAAATAATAGTTGATACATACGGTGGATATGGAAGACACGGTGGTGGAGCATTCTCAGGCAAGGATTCAACAAAAGTTGATAGATCAGCAGCTTATGCAGCAAGATGGGTGGCTAAGAACTTAGTTGCAGCAGGTATTGCAGATAAATTAGAAATACAATTAGCTTATGCTATAGGGGTTGCAAAACCAGTTTCTATTGAAATTGAAACTTTTGGAACAGGTAAAATGCCAGAAGATAAGATTGTTGAAATAGTAGAAAAAGTATTTGATTTAAGACCAGGTGCTATAATAAGAGATTTAGATTTAAGAAAGCCTATATTTAAGCAAACTGCTGCTTATGGACATTTTGGAAGAACTGATCTTGATTTACCATGGGAAAGATTAAATAAATTAGAAGAAATAAAAAAATATATTTAGAAATCTAATGAATTTTATATAATTTATAAAGACTTATCTTACTTATTAAGTGTATTAATAGTAAGATAAGTTTTTTTATTCTTTAGGAATTTATATTATTAAAATATTTTAGCAAAGTGGTGATGTATTCATAAGTAAAGCTATATCGAATTTTAAAAAGATTCTTATTAAAACAACATATTATTTTTAAAGATCATGTCGATAATATAAACAGTATGTATTTAAATTTTTATAAATTTATTATTCATAGTATAATATTATAAACATTATTTTTAATAAAGATTAGATTAATAGAGTTTATAAAATAAATTTATTTTGATGATTTGGAGAGATTATATGGAAGTCATAGATGGCTTTGTTGAAAACATCGTATTTAAAAGTGAAGAAACTGGATATGTAGTTTGTAAAATAAGAACTGTTAAAAACTTAATAAATGCAGTTGGGACTATTCCATTTATAAAAGAGGGACAAAATGTAAAAATAAAAGGACATTGGACTGTGCATAAACAGTTTGGACAGCAATTCCAAATAGCTGAATTTGAAGAGGTATTACCAGATTCATTAGATGGAATAGAGAAATATTTAAGTGCAGGAATAATACATGGAATAGGTCCTGTTACAGCTAAAAAGATAATTGATAAGTTTGGTGAAGAAACTTTAGATATACTAGAAAATCATATAGAAAGATTAATGGAAATAGAAGGTATAGGAAAAAAGAAGTTCATGATAATATATGAATCTTATATGGAACAGAATGGATTAAAGGAAGTTATACTACATTTTCATAAGTATGGATTAAGTAATAATCAATGTATGAAAATATATAAAAAATTTGGACCATCATCTAACCAAATAGTTTCAGAAAACCCTTATATATTATCTGAAGAGATAGTTGGAATTGGATTTAAAACGGCAGATAGAATTGCTATGAATCTTGGTATAAGTGATAATTCAGAGTTTAGAATAAAAAGTGGTATAAAGCATGCTTTAAATCAGTTTTGTTTATTAGGGAATACATATATGCCAAAAGAAAAATTAATAGAAGATTGTGAAAAACTTTTATCCATTGAAAGAATATTAATAGAGGAGAATGTATACTCAATAGCTGCTTCCAAAAATATAATATTAGAAAAATTGGGAGAAGAAGAAGCTGTATATTTGCTCCCTTACTATTATTGTGAGTTAGGAGTTACGAATAAAATAATTACTTTGGGTATGCAAACAATACAAACTATTAATTCGGACTTGGATTTTGAAATAAATGTATTAGAAAAGGAATATAATATAAAGTTTGCTACATCTCAAAGAGAAGCTATACTTGGAGCTTTTAATAATGGGATTGAAATAATAACAGGTGGTCCTGGTACAGGAAAAACCACTATAATTAAATGTATAATTGATATATATGAAAAAAACGGCATGGATGTAATATTAGGTGCACCAACTGGAAGAGCTGCAAAAAGAATGACAGAATCAACAGGTCGTGAAGCAAAGACTATACACAGATTATTAGAAATAGGTGTATCAGAAGATGATTCTGTTTTTGGAAAAAGTGAATCATCGCCATTAGATACTGATGTCATAATTATAGATGAAGCTTCCATGATAGACATAATGCTTATGCATAATTTATTAAAAGCTGTTAATTTAGGTACTAGATTAATAATTGTTGGTGATGTTGATCAATTACCATCAGTGGGAGCTGGGAATGTATTAAAAGATTTAATAGAAAGTGAATATATTAAAGTTGTAAGGCTAAATGAAATATTTAGGCAAGAAACTGAAAGTTTAATAACAACTAATGCTCATAGAATAAATCAAGGTGAGGCACCTATATTAAATCAAAAGAATAAAGATTTTTTCTTTATTGGTGAAGAAAACTTAAACAAAACAGTTAATGTTATCATAGATTTAATAAATAGGAGACTTCCAAGTTTTAATAAGCAATGGGATAAGTTTAGAGATATGCAAGTTTTAAGTCCTATGAGAAAGGGAGTACTTGGAGTAAATAATTTAAATATAAATCTTCAAAAGGTATTTAATCCACCATCAAAAGACAAGAAAGAAAAGAAGATAAAAGAAATTATTTTTAGAGAAGGTGATAAAGTAATGCAAACTAAAAATAATTATTCTTTAAAATGGACTAGAATTAAAGGTGAGGGAGAATATGAAGGTGTTGGAGTATTTAATGGGGATTTAGGTTTTATACAAAGTATAGATGAAGAAAATAAAAGCTTTACTATAACATTCGATGATGAACGAAAAGTTATATATGACTTTATGTATTTAGATGAATTAGACCTAGCATATGCTACTACAATACATAAAAGTCAAGGTAGTGAATTTAAAGTTGTAATAATTCCCGTATTTATGGGAAGTCCTTTTTTGATGAATAGAAATCTTTTATATACTGGTATAACTAGAGCAAAAGAACTTGTTGTAGTTGTAGGTGTGAAAAGAGCTTTAATTTACATGGTTGGAAATACGAATATCATGGAGCGGTATTCTGGATTAAAATATAGAATTAAAGATATACTGACTAATGCAATAGAGTAGCATAATATTATAATTTATAAAAGGAGATTTTTAGATGGGCAAATATAATCAGCTTGATTATGAAGAATTGAATTATGCAATAGATAAAATAGCTCATTGGTATAAAAAGAACATAAAATTTTTAAATATAATTACAGTGCCTTTTAATACATCATATATATTTTCAGATATAATAAATGAAATTTCGATGCAAGGCGGAAAGATACTGTATATTTGGGGAAATAATAGAGAAAATAGAGAATTATTAACTCTATTAAGAGAAGTTAACTTAGAGATAACTTATTCGTATATTGAATGTGGTAAAGGAATTACTAATTTAACATTTGTAAATGAAAGAAATTTAGGTCTTATTAGAGGAAAATACGATTTAATTATATTTGATGATATAGGATATTTTTCAAATATTGATAATTTAAATCTAAGAAATAAAATGGATATTTGTTCTATTTTAAGTAACAAAATAATATTTTATGGAATAGAGAAAATAAGTTTAAATGGAGAATTTATTGAATTATCACCATATAATTATGAAAAACCATTTGTTGAACCTAGAATTTTAACAACAAGAATAAACTTAAACACAGATATACCGTATAATTTATATGAATATCTTAAATGGTTTGTAAATATGAGAAAGAAAGTTGCTATTTATACTCCAGATAAGGAAAGATTAAATTCGGTTTATGAATATTTTGAAACACAATTAATAATGAAAGGTGTAAAAGTTATAAAGGTATCTGAAGAAGAGGAATTTAAAAGATGTGGTAGAGTATTAAAATATAAAGATAAGGCAATATTTATAATAACTGATAAAGTTAAGGAGTTGAGTGAATATTGTCTTGTTAATGATGCGGTTATCTTATTTGCAGATGATATTAGGTACACGTACAAGAAACTCATGTATTTATGTGGAAAAATAGGACAAATAAATAAGGAGTTACCTGAAGTGTTATTAGTATCTAATAGTGTTTCAGAAGATATTGATAAAGCAAAAGAATTATCAAGAGAATTTAACAGAAAAATATGGGAAAAAAGATCAAAAAAATAATAAAAATTATATATGAAAGTGTAGTTTCAATAATATATCCAATTGAAAATTATTGTATATTATGTAATAGAAATGACTATACTGGAATATGTGATATTTGTAAGTCTAAAATTACATGTATTAAAAACAATGATAATGAGATAATAAGTTATGGGTATTATGGTGGAGTAATAAAAGAGCTTATACTTAAATTTAAGTATAAGAATAATTTTACAGCAGGGGATATCCTATCTGAATTTTTAGAAAAATATATTATCGATAATATAAATTATAAAGAATATATAATAACATATATACCTATGACTACTAAATCTCAAAAAAAGCGAGGTTTTAATCAATGTGAATATATTGCTAAAAAAATCGCTAGTTCGTTAAATATGGAATGTAAAAAAATGTTAATTAAAGTAAAAGACACAAAAGAACAAAAAATGTTAAATAAAAATGAAAGAAAAGAAAATATTAGTGGTTCTTTTGATATAATAAAGAAAATTGATTTAAATGATAAAAAAATAATACTTATTGATGACGTTACAACTACTGGTTTTACCATAAGAGAAGGATATAAAGTATTAAAAAAATATGGAGCAAAAGAAATAAAACTATTGACCTTAGCGAAAAGTCATATATAATATTAATGTAAAGCTAGGTTTGTGGTTGAAAGTCGATGCTAGTCGCAGGCAAAACGATCCACTTAAGTTAGACAAAATGTCTAATGAGCATGGTGCGGTATAGAAGTGAGTCCTGCCATTCATGAAGAGTGAGAGGGTTAGTAGTGAGGAATTAACTTTTAGTAGCAAAAGCTCCAGCAGGCGAGTGTGGGGGCAAAAACCAGGTCAACTAGCTTTACTTTTTTTATATGCTTATAAGTAATATTTTGTAATAAAAAGAATAAAATAGAAACTAAGAATTTTCTGTAAATTCTGAATATTACTCTTGTTAACTAGGAAAAAAAGTAGTAAAATATAATTAATAAATAAAATAAATTTTGTCTAAAAGGTTTTATACAGAGAGGGGCTGGATTTTTATGAAAGTAATAGTTATAGCAAAAAATATTGAGTTAACTAATGCATTGAGAGAAATGGTCGAAAAGAAAATTTCAAAGTTAGGAAAATATTTTAATTCTGATATAGAAGCCAAGGCTACTTTAAGCGTACAAAGAAATAGGCAAATAGTAGAAGTCATGATACCTTTTAATGGAGTCGTATTAAGAGGAGAAGAAGCTAATGAAGACATGTATAGAGCTATAGATTTAGTTGAGGAAAAGCTAGAAAGACAAATTAGAAAACAAAAAACTAAATTATCTAGAAAAAAGAATGGATCATTAAAGTTTGGAGAAATAGTAGATTTGTCTGCAGTTGCAGCTGATGAAGAAGAAGCCAAGCTAGTTAAAAGAAAGAGATTTGGTGTTAAACCTATGGATGTAGATGAAGCAATACTTCAAATGGAATTAGTAGGACATAATTTCTTTGTTTATCAAGATGTAGAAAGTAATAAAATAAATGTAATATATAAAAGAAAAGATGGCGATTATGGATTGTTAGATCCAGAATATAGATAAAACAAAAATTTGGAAATCCTCTAGTAATATGCTAGAGGATTTTTATTTTATGGTAATTTAAATGAAAAAAGCTAGATAAAATCTAGGTTTAAGGTAACTTTAATAAAAACGTATATATAATCCACATTATTCTTATGCTGGAAATTGATATTAAACAAAAAATTGTAAATTTTATTGAAAATAATTGATAGAGAATGTTATAATGATAGAATGTACGATTTGCAAGAAAGTAAATTACTTTTATTGACAAAATATGTAGTTTGAAAGGATGACATTATGGGATTATTAAGTGCCGTATTTGGAACATATAGTGAAAGAGAAGTAAAGAGAATTAGACCTATTGTCAGCAAAATAAATGAATTAGACGAAGCTATGCAAAAACTTTCAGATGATGAATTAAAAGCAAAGACTGTAGAGTTTAAAGAAAGACTTAACAATGGTGAAGCAATAGATGATATTTTACCAGAAGCATTTGCAGTAGTTAGAGAAGCGTCTAAAAGAGTATTAAATATGAAACATTATGATGAGCAACTTATTGGAGGAGTTGTTTTACATCAAGGTAGAATAGCTGAAATGAAGACCGGAGAAGGTAAAACATTAGTAGCAACTTTACCAGCATATTTAAACGGATTAACAGGCAAGGGTGTTCATATAATAACAGTTAATGATTATCTTGCAAAAAGAGATGCTGAACAAATGGGAGAATTATATGGCTTTTTGGGATTGACAACGGGTGTTATTGTTCATGAATTAACTAATGAACAAAGAAGAGAAGCATATAACTCAGATATAACTTATGGAACAAATAATGAATTTGGTTTTGATTATTTAAGAGATAATATGGTTATATACAAAGAAGAAAGAGTTCAAAGAAAATTGAACTTTACTATAGTAGATGAAGTTGACTCAATATTAATTGATGAAGCTAGAACTCCACTTATAATTTCTGGTCAAGGAGAAAAATCTACAGAATTTTACAAAGTAGCAGATTATTTTGTTAAAACATTAGTAAAAGAAAAAGATTATACAATAGATGAAAAAGCTAATGCAGTAATGCTAACTGATGAAGGATTCCATAAAGCAGAACAAACTTTTAAAGTAGAAAATTATGCAGATGCTGAAAATGTAGAATTACAACATTATGTTACTCAAGCATTGAAAGCTAACTATGCAATGAGAAGAGATAAAGATTACATGGTTAAAGATGGAGAAGTAATAATTGTTGATGAATTTACAGGAAGACTTATGGAAGGAAGACGATATTCGGATGGTCTTCACCAAGCAATAGAAGCTAAAGAAAATGTTAAGATTGCAAGAGAATCTAAGACATTAGCAACTATTACGTTCCAAAATTACTTCAGAATGTATGAAAAATTATCAGGAATGACAGGTACAGCATTAACAGAAGAAAATGAATTTAGAGAAATTTATGGATTAGATGTTATTGTTGTTCCAACTCATAAACCAGTTGTTAGAATAGATAATCCGGATTTAGTATTTAAAAGTGAAAAAGGAAAGATCATGGCTGTTGTTGATGAGATAGCAAAGGCGCATGAAGTAGGTCAACCAGTGCTAGTTGGTACTGTAAGTATTGAAAAATCAGAATTGATTTCAAGTATGCTTAAGAAAAAAGGCGTTCCACATCAAGTTTTAAATGCAAAATTCCATGAACAAGAAGCAGAAATAATAACTCATGCTGGAGAAAAAGGTATGGTTACTATAGCTACTAATATGGCTGGTAGAGGTACTGATATTAAGCTTGGAGATGGTGTTCTTGAAATTGGTGGACTTAAGATAATAGGTACTGAAAGACATGAATCAAGAAGAATAGATAACCAATTAAGAGGACGTTCTGGTAGACAAGGAGATAACGGTGAATCAACATTCTTTATTTCATTAGAAGATGATTTAATGAGAATTTTTGGATCAGAAAAAATTCAAGGTGTTGTTGAAAAACTTGGTCTTCAAGAAGATGAAGCAATAGAAAGTAAACTTGTTTCTAAGTCTATAGAAAATGCTCAAAAGAAAGTTGAAGGTAATAACTTTGATATAAGAAAAACATTATTAGGATATGATGATGTTATGAATAAACAAAGAGAAGTTATCTACAAACAAAGAGCAGAAGTTCTTGAAGGTGAAGATGTAAAAGAAGAAATATTACATATGTTAAGAGATGTAATGTCAGATGCAGTTGATGCTCATATTAAAGAAGATGCTGAAGATTATAGAGAAAGCTTCTTATTCTTAATATCATACTTAAATGACATATGTATACCAACAAATGAAGTGAATTTACCTGCACTTGCAGATATGTCAAAGGAAGAAATAGTAGATTATTTATATGATGTTGCAGTTAAAAGCTACGAAGATAAAGAAGCAGAATTTACATCAGAAAGATTAAGAGAAATAGAAAGAGTTGTTCTTTTAAGATCTGTTGATACAAAATGGATGGATCATATTAACAATATGGATAACTTAAAACAAGGTATTGGACTTAGAGCATTCAAACAAGTAGATCCTGTTCAAGCGTATCAAATGGAAGGTAGCGCTATGTTTGAAGAAATGATAGATTCTATTAAGAAGGAAACTGTAAAGATGTTATTCCATGTTAAAGTGGAAAGAGCACCTGAAAGAGTAAGAGTTGCACAAGAAACAGATGCTGTGCATGGAGATAAACCATCAGCTCCAGTAGGACCAGTTAGAAATCTTAATAAATTTGGAAGAAATGATGTATGTCCATGCGGAAGTGGAAAGAAATTTAAAAATTGTTGTGGTAGAGAAGCTTAAAAATAAATATTAAAATATTTATAAAGATAGTATAATAAATTCCGTAGAAGTTTCATAGTAAAATAATATTATGAAATTTGCTACGGAGTTTTTTAAATAACAATATTATTTTTATCAACTGTTAACACATAAAACCTGTGGATAAGTAAATGTAATTGTTTATAAGTAATATGGTGTTATTAAAAATAAAGGCTCTGTTTTAAATGAGTGTTGATATATGCAATA